>DDVI01000140.1 GCA_002345205.1 Bdellovibrionaceae bacterium UBA2316
ATAGTCACGAAAGAGGTCTAATATTACTTTTCGTTTAGGAATATTCTTTTTGATTCACTGTGCCCTTGCCATTTGGGCGGCGTTCGAATGGTCGACAGTCAATTGGGCCTTGCTTAAGGGCGTCGGACTTACTGTTTCATCTATTGTTTACTTAGCTATTGAAATGTGGTGGTTTTTAAAAAACAAAAACCACAGCCAAAAGTCCATATAATTCAAGTAAG
This sequence comes from Bdellovibrionaceae bacterium UBA2316, assembly GCA_002345205.1. Classification (GTDB taxonomy): domain Bacteria; phylum Bdellovibrionota; class Bdellovibrionia; order Bdellovibrionales; family Bdellovibrionaceae; genus UBA2316. Next base: position 222 of record DDVI01000140.1, read on the forward strand.
TTGATTCTAAAGAAATCTTGACGTGAAAAAAAGGTATTTAGAAATAATATCGTCTTCGAGTTTGATCGCAAACGCAATCTATACACGAATATCGAGGGGATATTATGAAAGCAGAATACTATCAATTACCGGTGGAACTTATGGGGAAAACCATTGCTAAAATGGATGTTTCCAATCTACAAGTCTACGGAAACTTCTTAGCACAAACCTATTACTATGTGTCTCATTCCACACGCATGTTAGCTTTTGGCGCGGGTCTGATGAAACGCAGCGAAGAAAATCATTTTCGTCGCTTTATCAAACACATTTCAGAGGAATCGTCTCACGAAGTTTTAGCTGAACGGGATTTACAAGACTTAGGAATGAAACCTACTGATTTCTATCACCTTCCGGAAACTCACGCACTATGGGAACCCCAATACTACAAAATGCTCCATGAAGGTCCTTTGTCATTAATGGGCTATATTATTGCTCTTGAATATTTCTCATGTACTCACCTACCGGCGGTTTACAAACGCATTCAGGACACACATGGGACCAAGGCAGGCCGTTTTATTAAACTGCACGCCGAAGAAGATCCCGATCATATTCAAAAAGCAATCGAGCTAACATCCACCCTATCACCTGACCTTCAAGAAACTATTTTAGTTAACATTGTACAAACAGCAAAAACATATTCACTAATGGTCGATACGTGTATCCAGTCAGCAACGATCGATACGTCTCGTACATTTACTGAATTTAGAGAACGCGAATTCATAGCGTAAAGGGAATAAAACGATGTCTTCAATAGAAATTCTAAAAGATTATGACGTAGTAGGAAACTACTCTCAGGACGAAGTTAATGGCTTCTCTCACGATGTGATTCCAACACTGATTAATGCCGTTATTGATTTTTACCCTAAAACGATGCTTGATTGCATGGCGGGCGATGGCAACTTAGGTCAACGCTGTCTTGAAACATTTTTGGAGCGTGGTGTTCCAACTCCAGAACTGCAACTGCTAGAATTCTCCCGGGTTCAAAGCGAAATTGCTAAAGCACGTTTAGCGGCCTGGGACACTCAGGTTTGGACTGGCGATGTTTTATCTATGAAGTCTCATGATGGCGAACCACTATTTGCTGAAAATACGTTCGATTGCATAATGATAAAAAGCGCAAATCACGAAATTCCACGAGAGTCGCAAGTTCAAATGTATTCGCAATTGCTTCGCATTTTAAAACCTGGCGGCATGTTCATTAACTTGGGTTTTGCATTTGAAGACGAAAACGCACGAGATGAAGTTCGTCACTTGGCCCAATGTAAAGATAGCTTAGCCGGCTTACATGGCGCTGCCGCCAATCGCTACTTCTTGATGAAAGACGAATTTTACGGCTTTTTAAGAAATGCAGGATTTACTAATATTCGCTCATTAAAAACGTTCAATTATAATATTTCTGCAGACCGCGTCGGTAAAAATTACTTTCCAACGGACCGAGTAAAATACCAGGCATTTAAAAACGCAGTGGCCTCTTCGACTCATTTACGGGAAAATGGATTTATTGAAACAAAAGGTTCTGATGTGGCTTTTCTAGCACGAGGTGAAATAACAATCGCATTTAAACCTTAACTCGCATTTAGCGTCCACAGAGCCGCTTAGGCGGCTCTGATTCCGACAACTTTAAACTCCAATTCAAAGCATGTTCCTGGCTCGTCCTCATCCAATTCTAGAATTTCGATTTTTCCGTCCAGCCTATCTACATATTCTTTTACAATAGGCATACCTAAGCCAGTTCCTTTTTCCCCTGATGTTCCTAACTTCGTAGTGGCTCGGTTTGGCGAAAATATATTGTCCTTAATCTCTTTTGGAATACCGGAACCATAGTCTCGAATGCGAATTTTAATACATTCGCCTTCGTTGCGAAACGCAATATTAATTTCCCCGCCTCGGGGTGAAAACTTGATTGCATTAGAAAGAATGTTCGCAAAAATTTGATTCTTGACCCACGACGTATCCGTCAAGGTTTTGGTGTTTTCAGTGCCGCCATAGTCCACAACCAACTTTAGATCCTTTTCTTTCATTTTATCTTCAAACAAAGAGACACATTCTTTCATTGGTGGGACCAATGAAACTGGCAACAACGTGGGGATAATTTTTCCTACTTTTGCACCATGATATTCGCGCACAGTCTTGATCGTTTCAAACATAGACTCTAGTGCTCGTTTAAATCGTTCGTTCCCGCGATGCAATTCTTCTGGCAAGCGCTCTGGAATTAGCTTAGAACTAAATCCCATGATAACTTGGATAGGATTTGAAATGTCGTGAACTAGAATATTCAGTAGCATCTGATTCTCTTTTGCTAAAGTATTCAAATCCTGATTTTTAATTTCAAGTTCGCGGGTGCGCTTTTCGACTTCTAACTTCAGTCGACTCTGCTCTTCATTGTGATAAAACTCCAGTGTCATGGCTGGAATCAGCATTGCTAATACTTGATACAAACCGTAAGCGACCGGCCACCCCCACAGCTGGGCTTCGGGAACCATTCGAAAGAAGGCAAAATTAAAACAATGCACCACAAACAACGATAGAATAACTGCGTTTACCCACATCAGAGGTGTCGTAGTTTGTTTACGTGCTTTGATATACATATATACGGTGTAAGCCAAAGGCACAGCTGAAGCAAAAGAGAATGGCAAGGCTTTCATCGTGAATGAAATAGGCAAATCTTTAATTAACAAAGTTACTACCAAAGACGCAAAACTTAAAGGAAACAAAATTCTCTTTGGGTAGGGAGCACCACAAAAATACAAAGAAGCATAGGCTAAAAAATTAAGCGGAATAATAGAAAAGCCAAAACCCAAAACGATCAGGAACTCACCCTCTTGAGCTTGGGACTGAATAAAGAAATTAATAATCAACGAAAGCCAAAACAAACCGGTACGGGCATAAAGTGGACGTTTCGACATTGCGTAGATAGTTAAACTGACGAGCAAATTGATAAGTGAGAACGCCATAATAATTATAAACGTTGTCATCACAAAAGATTGCATGAGTGGCTCCATACCCGCGGGACTAAACTGGCAGTACTTTATCGGTAATCATCTACCGACAGTTAACCAAATTTTAACTCTAGTTTTCTTGAGTCTCAATTAATTAAACTGACTAAGTTCAATTAAATAAATGTTCCAAAATAGAGTATCTAGTTTTTTGTGCCAACACCCAGGCTAAAATAGTGATTCAAATCGAGACATCTTTGTAAAGAAACTGTTCAATTTTTTATTTATTTTACCGAAAGGACGTAAGCTAGACTGCTTAAAAGGGGATGCAATGTCGCGTGCGAGATCCGTTTTTGTTTGTGATGATGATCAATGGGTCTTAGATACCGTTGTCGATATTCTCTCGAGTCTAAAATTAGATATTTTAACATTTGCAAAAGGCAAGCTGGCTCTAGATCAAATCGCCAAAGTAAGTCCCGATCTGATTATCACAGATATCAATATGCCAGAAATGACTGGTTTAGAATTACTAAAATTTTTAGATAGCAATGCTTTCAAAATTCCAGTTATCCTGCTTACGGGATCCCTTGATCCTATGAACTTAAGAGAAGCCGTTGCCTAAGGGCATTTTGAGTATTTGAAAAAGCCTATTCAACCCTTCGATTTAATTGAAACGGTTCAAAAAGCGATGGTTTTTGGTTACCAACCGAGCGCCCTATCCCAAGAATTTCGTGATCGCCTGAAAAAAGAAGGTCACTAAAAACCAGCGCCGCCCACAATCGTAAGCGACGCTAGGAGTGTGGTAAGCTACTAGTAGCAACGACGCCATTGTAAGTGGTACACTAATCCAGCCGTGATGTCTGCCGAGTCAACCATGATATCAGTTTGCTCCATTCTAGAGTTAGATTGAGCCATGATACTTGAGTTAACTCGTAAATTCACGCTCGCTCCGCATGGAGTCCATACTAAACTTTCAGCAATAATCCCATTTGAAGTTGTGAAATCTCTATTTTGTGGACCAGTAAATAATTTAGAGAACATTGGACCGCGAATTCCCGCCCAGAAATACTCGGTATTTAAACGCGTATAGGCGCCCGAACTCGGAACAAAGTTAAAACCACGATAGTCAGTCTGGATTACAGCCACACTATAACCTTGTGGAATTGTAACCGGAATTGAAAGGTTACACGATTTTCTATCCACACGCTTACCAGTCGAGCTTCCTGCGGATGCCGAAAAAGCATCAAATAGAATACTTAAAGCATCTTCACTTGGACTTAATGTAACGCTTGCGGTACCTGCCGGACATCCACTACCACCATAAGATGGTGAACCTAAACGGATACCTGATTGAGCCATTGTGGCTTCTGAAACTAAAAGTGCCGTTACAGCCACTAATAGTAGATTTGTCATTTTCATTTTTCCCCCTTGATTAAATCAGAGATATTTCTGATGATTCAAAGGATCGACTAAGCAATGGCAATACCAACTGTTTATACTCAAATTGACTCTGAACTTTGGTTGCTTGTTAATGAAAATAACTTGTTGTAATTGCTTTGCATTAGCGGAACTATTTTCTACTCAGCTAGAGAAGCAGCTTTCCGCCGCTACGCGCAAGTTAGGAGTGTGGGGACATTATGACTATTTGGGAAATATTTTTTTATTCTTTAATCGAAGGACTTACTGAGTTTTTACCGGTGTCATCAACAGGCCACTTAATTATTTATTCACATTACTTAGCTAAAGAAAATGACCCGTTCATAAAAAGCTTTGAAGTCATCATTCAGTTCGGCGCGATTTTTTCTGTGCTTGTTGTGTACTGGAAAACATTTCTATCCTCTTTTCAGTTCTACAAAAATCTGTTCATTGCATTTTTGCCGGCAGCTGTGATCGGATTTTTGATGCGTAATTTAGTAAACGAATGGTTAGGCAGCATTTTAATTGTTGCATGGTCACTTATTGTCGGCGGCATTATACTGATCGCTTCGGATTATATATTTAAAACGACAGCAAGTGACGGAAAATCGCTGGATAAACTAAATTACAAAGAAAGTTTGTACTTAGGCCTATTTCAATGTTTTGCATTGATTCCTGGAGTCTCGCGATCTGGCGCAACGATCTTAGGCGGATTGGCATTAAAGTATAATAAAAAAGCGGCGGCTGAGTTTTCATTTTTCCTAGCAGTTCCAACAATAGCTGCTGCTACTTTATACAAATCATACAAAATTTTGCCCACAATCACGAGCGATCAAGTTACGACATTGCTGATTGGCTGCGTTTTATCTTTCCTAATCGCAATTATTGCCATAAAAACATTCATCAAATTGGTCAGTCGATACGGATTCAAGCATTTCGGTGTTTACAGAATTGTGCTTGGGGTTCTCATACTAATTCTCATCAAGCGAGGGTAAAATGGATTCATTTCAAACGATAATCGAAACGGAATACGTACTGATGCCAACTTGGAAATGGCTAGCTCTAGTCTTAGTCATTTTATTATTTCCTATTTTACGCCGAGCTATTCAACACTTTTTAGTGAGAGTAAAAAACAGCCACTTCATCTCTAAAAATCAGAATATATTTATTGCTGAAGTTACACGAACTGAAATCGAAAAGCCTCTGGCATGGATATTAGCATTGATGATTTTCATCTCTGTTTTGGATATGCTGGCATTTCCTAAAAATATCGATAAATATGGAACACTGTTCGCGCAGATATTAATTGGTTTCCGCTGGTTACAAGTTCTAATCATCGCAATCGATGTCGTTTCTGTTCATTGGTCACAACGTGTGAACGATCCACAGGGACATCCAAACCAAATTATTCCGTTTGTCGTAAAGGCCACAAAGTTTTTCTTAGTTATTTTGGGAATCCTGATCGTACTACAAAACTTAGGAATTAACGTCGTCAGCGTTCTAGCCGGTCTGGGTATCGGAGGTATCGCAATCGCCTTAGCGGGACAAGAAACCGTAGCGAATCTGTTTGGTTCAATCACGATCCTGGTGGACAAGCCTTTTCGCATCGGCGATTACATCAAAGTTATGGATGTTGAAGGTACAGTTATAGAAATCGGCTTTAGATCTACAAAGATCAGAACACCAATCAACACAATCGTAACAATCTCAAATTCCACGGTAGCAAAAGAGAAACTAGAGAATTTATCAGCACGTCACAAGCGTCGCATTCGCCACACGATCACACTGTCTTACGACACATCGACAGAAGCTATTCGCCAATTCATGAAGTCCGTGAATGACTTCTTAAAAACTCATCCCCAAGTAGACCACGACGATATAACGATTAATTTAATCAGCCTCAGCAGCTACAGTGTCGACGTACAGACCACCTTCTTCGTTGATAGCCCTCAAGTCAGCGTAGAAAACACAGTTCAACAAGACTTCCTATTCCAAGTCTTAGCGATCACAGAACAATTCAAAATCGACATCGCCTACCCAACTCAAAAGTTACTTTTCGACTTAGCCCCCCCCCCAGCTCAACCAACAAACGCGCCCACATAGACAAAAAAGGTGCCAGGCCCTAAAATTTCCTCACGGACCGTGGGAAATTTTAGGGCCTGGCACCTTAATTATTTTTTCTTTTTGGTTTTCTTTAGGGCGTCTTGTTTTTCTTCGATTTGTGTTTTGTTTTCTTTGCTTTTTGCTTCTAGCGCTTCGTTTTTAATCTTTTCGGTTTCTAACTTCGTTTTTTCGGTTTCTAGTTCGGATGTTAGGGTTTCGATTTTTATTTTGTCTTCTTGCGCTCTTGTTTCTAGTTCTTTGTTACGAGCGGCTTTTTGATCGCGTTCTTTTTTTATGCGTTCGATGTCTTCTTTTAACTTAGATTGCTCGCCAGCTAATTTTTTAATGACTTCTTCTTGGTTACGAACAATCACAGTCTGCTGATCGTTTTCGGCTTTCAGTGCATTTTGCTCTTGGTGTAACTTCGCATTTTCTTTTTCTAAATTACGTGTGTTTTCCTGGAATTCTTTTTTCGCTTGCTCAGTTTTCTTTTTTAATTCCTCGCGCTGAGACGTTGCTTTTTCAAATTCGCTTTTAGCTTTTTTAGCGTCGGCTTGAACTTTTTCCGTTTGCTCCGTCGCTTGCTTCAACTCTTTTTCCAGCTCCTTGATCATCGATGCATTTTTTTCGATCTCACCATTAATCTTCTTAAGCTCACCCTCTGTTTTAGACTTTTCTTGGTCCATTTTTAATTTATTCGAAGCCAGTTGAGCTTTCGCTTTTTCAGTATCTTGTTTAGACTTAGCTAACTTTTGTTCATTAATACGCTGCTCTTTTTGCAAGTTCAACGTTTCAGCTTTCATCTTGTCTGACTCTTGATCTGCTTTAGATAGTTCTTTTTCGGCGTCTTTAGATTCGTCTTGATGTTTCTTCAACACCTTTTCGATCTCTTTTTTCTGATCGACCATTTTTTCTTTTTCTTCTTTAGCTTTGGCCGTTTTGTCTTTTATTTCTTGGATACGTTTTTGAGTATGAGCAATTTCCTCTTCCGTTTTCTTTATCTGCCCCTGAGCTTCGTCTTGTTCTTTTTTGAATATTTGCGACTGTTTTTCAGATTCCGCTTGTTGCTCTTTTGATTGCTGTTCGATTTTTTTGAATTTTTCAATAAGCGCTTTAGCTTCGCTTTGGATTTGATCACGCTTTTTCTTTTCCTCTTCAGCGCGACGTTTGCTTTCGTTGGCCTCTGCTTTGGCAGATTCTGAATCAATTTTGGCCTCTTCGGCTTCGATTTGCGAAGAGTCTACTTGGGCCATGCTGGCCGTAGCCAACAAGACCGTAACTAACACTAGTTTTAATGTATTCATAATCGTCCTTTTGTTTAAACTTCATTTTAAGATGAATTTCCCAAAAGGACAATGTCACCCCAGCCCTTAGCCCGAGGTGAATTGGTATATTACAACAGAAAACGTCTAAAACTTCGCAACTAGAGCGGTTGTAAAGCTAGTATCTTCTTTTTTCTCTGTCGCAGTTACAGTTCTATTATGATACTTAACTAAGTAGGCAAGCTTAATTGAAAATATTTGCGACATCATCACGCTTAATGATGGCTCGTAATTTACTAAATAAGCATCTTCGTTTTTGAAGTTTGGCAAGTACTCAACCCATGCTTTAGCAGTCACTGATTCATTAATTTTAGTGCCGTATTCAAGATACAGACGACCAGAGTTGAATGTCGTAACTTCATTCGTTGGAGCCACTATTGTTTTAGTTGTACGAAGACCGACCTCTGTAAAAAACGTCTCGGCTTCTTCTTTTACAAAGTAGTATTTAGTACCTAAGTCAGTATTATCTCTTTGTAAGTACCCTGCATACCAATCGCTCTCAGCCCCGTGCTGAACGAATGCGGCCCAATGAGTTCCAAATTCACGCTCGAAACGAGCCGCTGCTTCCCATTGTTTTGCTGTTTCCACGCCCGCTGATTTTGTTTGCAAGTAGCGACCTGTGATCGCCATAACGTTTGCATCTATCTTATATGAAGTTTTTGATTTAGCACTGTAACTTTCTGATGTCGTGTTACCACCCACCTGAACTACCGATGCTTCCGATTCGTTCGACCACGCCTTAACTTGTTCTTGCGCTAACACATTTGCTGAAATTAAAATCGCAGCTGAACACACTACCCATGACAACATTTTCATAACTTTATCTCCTCAGATGGAAATTTTTGTAGGCCATCTGAAAATGAAAGTCAAAAAAATGCGATATGTTATTTTATCAAAATACCCGATATTTCCTGAGATGCAGATTTCGTATTTTTTCCTGATTTAAATGTGTCAGATAGTACGCGCGGCTTTCCAGCAGAAATGGTTTTTCCTGGAAATTCACTTTTCAGTTCACTCAATTCACACTGCGAGTGCGTTAAACACGCTTCGATCGCACGAATATCATCCCAAATATTTTGCGGATCATACATTTTTACGACTTCATTCGCCTTACCCGCATAGACCCAGTGTTGTCCTAATTTACCAAACAGAATGTCTCTAATATTCACATCTGTTTTTCCGCCAATTAAAATTTCGGATACAGGTTGCACTCGCGACCATTTCTTTTCAAACGCCGGCGCAAACTCGCCAATGGCGCGAATTAAACCAACCGCGTACGGCGCGCATCCTCCACCGACATCAGCTGTGGGATCAGTTTTCCTTAAAATATAACTATCGTAAGGATCGATCACGTTGGTGAAATACAAAGTTTCTGTTGATTTTCGTTTTTTCAATTCTTCAAATGGCGTCGTTTTTGGGAAATGGAACGATTCGTAGAAATCGACCATATCTTTTAAGCTTTGGCATTGTGCTGCACCAATGGAAAATGAAATATATTTGGGTTTAGCCGTCACCATTTTTCCCGAAGCATTTTTATATTTCTGACCTTTGTAATGAACCAGGCGTTTATAGTTTTCTTGGCCGGAAATAATGTGACCATCACTGTATTTATGAAATAGCAACCCTACACCAATTTTCTTTTTGAAAACTAAATCGAAATCCTCAGAAGCATTGTCCTGACCCGACAGTGATGTCCAGCGGCTGTATTGTGAACCGCTGGGCAAAACACACTGAATGTGGGCAATCGTATGCCCCATTGTTGACATATAATGAGTATCAATAGACCCGGCTTCTTTAAAATCAGACACAAAGTCCGTCGCTGGTGTTACCATCTGACGAGCCTTCTTCGAGGCTTCAATTTTCAAAAACGAATGAATCAACGATTTTGGACTTTTCCAATCTAACTTCATCGTCGGGGGGTATACATAAATAGTCAGATCATTAACCTGTGCTGAGCCAAACACAACACCACTTAAAAATAATATAAATTGCATCCATTTCATGCATCCAAACTACCTTCATTCGTTGAACGGCTAAACCGTTGTTATTTATACTGATTTTTTTTCCTGATAGAGCAAATATGCTATTCAAGATTCACTCTTTCCGCCCCACGAAGTTTTCACTCTAAAATAGTCATTGCTTTTGACCTGATTGCCTTGTACCTACGGGGGGTTTATATCGACTAATTACACTCATTAGACACCATACCTTTTGGACACTTTTAGGAGGATCTATGAATATTCGAACACTGGGACTCGTACTCGTTCTTTTCTGTTCAGGCTTAGTAAATGCTCAACAACGAGTTAGCAAATTAACCCCACTGAGCGTAAATCCAGGCTTAATCACAGTTTCAGGTATCTCGGCTGGTGGCTTTATGGCTGTTCAAATGCATGTAGCTCTATCAACAGTATTTAAAGGGTCTGCGTCTGTTGCCGGTGGTATATACTGGTGTGCTCAAGGTAACGCACTTCAAGCACAAATGACCTGCATGAGAAACCCGGGGATGTTAAACACAGCAACCTTCTTGCAAAAAGCAAAATCTGAAGAAGCGGCTGGCAAAATTGAAAAATTAGAAAATCTAAAAAACTCTCGTGTTTTTATATATGCGGGTAAAAACGATTCAATCGTTGCCCCAGGTAATAGCGATAAACTTTATGAATTTTTCTCAAAGGTAACCTCAACTAAAAACATCAAATACAAAAACGACGTTCCATCTGGCCACGGCTGGATCACTAACCGCTTCGGAGGATCATGTGGTTCTCAAGCGTCTCCTTGGATGTCTAACTGTAACTATGACATGGCCGGCGATATTCTGACTCACATGTACGGTCCTTTATTACCACCAATCAAATCGTCTACTGAAATGAAGAAACAACTTTTCGCTTTCGACCAAAGCGAATTCCAAACAGGTAACTCTTCATTGTACCAAACTGGTTATGTGTATGTTCCAAAGGCTTGCCAATCAACTCGAAGCGGTTGCCGACTGCACGTTAATTTCCACGGCTGCCAAATGGGCCCAAACTACATTCAAGATCAATATGTGACCAACAACGGCCTTAATGAATGGGCAGAAACAAACAACATCGTAGTTCTTTATCCTCAAGCGACTAGCTCTGGATTCACTAACCCATATGGTTGCTGGGACTGGTTTGGATACACTGGCTCTGATTATGTAAATAAAAATGGCCCACAAGTGATCGCGATCCAAAAAATGGTTTACCGCTTACTTGGTAAATTCTAATTGGAAATTTCACTAAATTTAAAAGACCACTAAAGACCTGCGAGACATCGCGGGTCTTTTTATTTGTGGATTCTTGATAAGGGCTATTCGACCTTAGAATTAAAGTCTGTCGCACTCAACTTCTTAAGATAGTCTTCGATCTGGCTAGCTAAATTAACCTCTGTGTTCGCGTCCAAAATGCGCGGAAATGTTTGAAAGAATTCAGCCCCTGCTCCGACTGAAATCAATCGGTATCCAAGTGGTGCCATCGATACGCCCTGACGCTTCACTGTCACTACATATTCGCCATCTTTAGGTACAGCAAACTGAACAAAGTTAGCTTGCAATGACATATCTGAAATACCAATTACCTTTCCACCGCCATCACGTACTTCAACCGTGAAGTTAGTGGGAACCAGCATACCTAAACCCGTTGCCATTACGCCCGCGTCCGGCACTACTAATACGGAAACCATCTTTTCACGATTGCTTTTTGAGCGATACGAATGAGCCCCTTCATAGACCGCCATTGAAGCATCGACTAAATAACTATTCTCAAGGCTGCCGTTTTGACTTCGACGCTGGGCTTCCTTGCTCGTGTATTTTTCAACGATTTCAAATTCACGAATCCCGTCAGCCCAGTCAATGTTAACCGACTTAATGATTTTACCGTTATAATAATAATTACCACGTTCATCTGGTCCTTTTAATCCGACTGTCTGCAAAGCGCCCATTAAGCTTAATGCACCCAACGGACCCAATGGTCCCAAAATACCGCGCGTTCCTAAGATAGAATAAGCACCTTCGCCCCAGTCTTTTGCTAAGGGACCAAGATCACCCAAAGAACCCCATTTACTTAAGGGACCTACTTTAGCAGCTAATTTACTTGAAGATGCCGTCCATACATTTGAACGAACAAATCGAGTCCACCAGAAGGACGGGTTCCAAGTATTATCACCGATTGGCCCCAGTTCACCCACCGGGCCATAGGGACCAAGTGGCCCCCGTAAACTTAAAATTTCAGTCAGGGCCGCACGTGACGACCAAAATTTATTTACGCCTTGTCTTGGCGCGTGTCCGCGATCAACAAACGAAAGTAAATCACGCGTGTTAATTAAATATTTTATTTCCGTTAAAGCCGGACGATAAAACTGCTTACAGGCTAAATTGTTTGCGAATGAAAATTCACCAACAAAAAGAATAATAATTAAAAGAGATGTTTTGAAAATAGAGTTTTTCATTCAGTTGCTGACTATAGGGGAAGCTAAATCGGTTTTCCACTGTAGAGATTTAGACAGAGTGACAAAAATGGCGCCGGCCCCCGCCCTCTCCGTAATATTCAGGGGTT
>DDVI01000041.1 GCA_002345205.1 Bdellovibrionaceae bacterium UBA2316
GGATCAAGATGAAATGGTTATAGAGCTTCGATCTTATTTAAAAAAGAATCAGAAAAATCCAGAGAAAATAAAGAATTTTTTCCAAGCGGAAAAAGTCAAGTACGCAGCTTAAACAGTCAATCTATGCTGCAGTCTTGGTAATAAGTATATCTAAAGGGATAATTGAAGCGCATTCAGGTCAATTCTATTTAGATGAAAAGTGTCCGAATACCCGGTTCACAATCGAGATTCCATTAAATGTAGTGCCAATTACAAGTGGCCAGGCCGCCTAGATTGACCGCCTGTAATCGCTAATTTTTCCCATGCAAAAAATTACAAACGCCAACGCAGTTAATGGTGCCGCAAAAAAATTCAATATAGGAACATAAAAATAACCACCCGTCAGAAGGGACAAAGTCCATAACGGATTTTTTTCTTTTAATTGAAATCGTTCAAATTCCACCAGAGTTGCGTACGGTTGAAGGACATCGTAAGGGAAAACTTGTTTTGCCAAATAGGCATTTAGAAAAAAAGGTACCAAAATCTGTCCGCCGGGAACAAAAAATAGGAGCGGTAAAGACAAAAATAAAAAACCAAAATATTTCAGAATCGAAAAGAACGAGTTTTTTAAACTTTGATATAACGTAAGCTCAGAGTTTTCAGATAAGCTAGGAAAATACATTTTCTTGATTACCGGGGTTAACATAGGAACCAGGATTAAAGAGGTCAAAAGGATAAGGACAAAATACGTCGCCATGAAAATCAAAATCGTAAAAATCAAAAGCGAAAATAGGCTTAATAGGGAAAATCCGAGCCAAATATCAAGCTGACTAAACACTGTTTGGACTAAACCAAAAGTTTGTAAGTAGGGAACGAATTCCGTAGTGATAACCGGCCAACCCCAAACTAAAATGGAAATACAGAATACGGCAGCTAACAAAACAGGCAGCGCTAAGCGCGCAATAATGGCAGGGTTGACAAGTGAGGCCCATGACATCTGAATGGCTTTACTAATAGTCATTGGCGGCATGTAGGCAGAAAATAGTTTCATAAGTTTCCTTTCCTAAAATTAAATCTTAGGAAAGGAAAAAAATCACTTTAATTATTAGAAACGTGGACGCCGTGGACTTGGAGTCGGCGTCGGTTGGTTAGAGTATTGGCATTTTCTCCAGACTAAACCGACGCTTTGGCGCATGCTAAAGTCTTTTGAATCTAAACTGATGATTGCATTAGAACGATCAGACATTTTTGGATAGAAGCTTACTCCCAATTGAGATAGGAAAATCATCGTATGCGCACCCGAAATACATGATGACCATACGTAACGAGTCGGACTCGCTTCTACGTGGAAGGTGTATTCATTGTTGATCGGTCCGCGATGAATCACTTCACGTAATGTTGGAACGATACTGTTTGCCGACATCGTGGCTAGGCGATGAAAACCATAGGCGCTGGCGGGGAGCGCCGCAAAACCTCGATAATCCACGCTCTTGAATGCGTATTGCCAGCCACGAGGCACCGCAAGTTCCACATCCACACGACAGTTTTTTTGAAGAGTTGTGATTTTTGGATTTAGACTTCCATTGCCAATTTCCACAGAGTGGTTATCAAATAGTAACGACACGTCTTTAAAATCCGGTGAAATCGTCGCACTGGCTGCGGCATCCTCACATCCTGAACCTGACATGGTTACATTGCGAATTTCTGCGCTTTCAGGCGCACTTTGCCCCCAACTGGTATATGACCAGCCGAGTAAAAATACTAGTGTAGTGATTGATAGTTTCATTTTTCCCCCTTTAATTACCCTTTTTTCAAAATAAATGGAATTTTCGGCGATCATAAAGACACCAAATCGCAGAAAATTTCCCCCGGTGGTTTTATAAAGCAATTGGTCGGCCAAGAGAAAATTTAGGCACTCCTTAACACAAACCTAACAATGGCTAGGATAGATAAAAGGTCCAAGATCCAGTATAAAATAGGCGTAGTTACACACTTAATTTAGAGGAAAACATAATGCTTAAATTGGCAGCGTTGTCAGTGTTCGTTTGGATGGCTCCGGCCTTGTCTCAAACTGTTGTCGTAGATGGTTCCAGTACTGTGTACCCAATTACCGAAGCGGTAGCGGAAGAATTTCAAAAAGAATTCAGAGGTAAATACAAAGTTACGGTTGGTACAAAAGGAACGGGCGGTGGATTTAAACGTTTCTGTCGTGGTGAAACGGATGTTCAAAATGCGTCTCGTCCTATTCTAAAAGTTGAAATCGATGCGTGTAAAAAAATTGATTTAAAATTTATCGAACTACCAATTGCTTATGATGCCACTGTTGTTGTGGTTCATCCCAAAAATGATTGGCTCAAAGACATCACAGTAGATGAATTAAAAAAAATCTGGGAACCAAGTGCTCAAGGTAAAGTTACAAAATGGAGTCAAGTTAATCCGAAATGGCCAGATCAAGCGTTCAAATTATTTGGTGCGGGTTCAGATTCAGGGACATTTGATTACTTTACCGAAGCCATCGTAGGTAAAGCAAAAGCATCTCGCGGTGACTACACAGCCAGCGAAGACGACAACACGTTGGTTCAAGGTGTATCTCAAGAAAAAAATGCGATCGGCTATTTACCTATGGCTTATTACTTGGGTAACAAAGATAAATTAAAAGCAGTTGGTATTATCCACACAGACAAGAAGGGTAAAGTATTGCCGTCTGTTCTTCCAAGTCGTGAAACGGTTGAAAATGGAACGTATGTACCGCTGTCTCGTCCGATCTTTATTTACGTTAGCCAAAAAGCTTTAAACAAACCAGAAGTTAAAGAGTATGCGAATTACTTCTTAAAGACGGCGCCGACTTTGGTTCCTAGTGTTCAGTATGTTCCATTGCCACCTAAGGCCTATGATTTGGCGAAAAAGAACTTGGATGCCGGAAAACTGGGAACCGTGTTTGATGGTCATTCAGAAGTCGGTTTAAAAATAGAAGATCTTTTAAAGAAAGAAACAAAAAACTAGAGGCCTATGTCAGAATTAAAAGCGTTTACCTCTGCAAATCATCCAACCCGACGTTGGCGCAAAATCAAAGATCGTTTA
Source organism: Bdellovibrionaceae bacterium UBA2316 (assembly GCA_002345205.1). Taxonomy (GTDB): domain Bacteria; phylum Bdellovibrionota; class Bdellovibrionia; order Bdellovibrionales; family Bdellovibrionaceae; genus UBA2316. The sequence continues at coordinate 3,061 of DDVI01000041.1, forward strand.
ATTGAAACGATTTTGTTTTTGGCGGCGTGCAGTTCTGTTTTTGTTACGATGGGTATCGTTTATATTTTAGTTTCTGAATCTCTGCCTTTTTTTGAAACGGTTTCGTTTAAGGAATTTTTAACGGGACGAGAGTGGACGCCCATGTTTGCCGAAGCCAAGTTTGGCATTCGTCCTTTAGTTGCCGGAACATTTATGGCGACGTTCATCGCAGTTTGCGTTGCGATTCCACTGGGCACAATTGTATCCGCTTATTTAAGTGAATATTTAAAACCCAGCGCTCGTGAAGCATTAAAGCCTATTTTAGAATTATTAGCAGCGGTTCCTAGTGTTGTGTACGGCTACTTCGCTTTATTGTTTGTTACGCCGATGTTGCAAAAAATTATGCCCGATCTAGGTGGTTTTAGCGTATTGAGTGCTGGAATTGTGATGGGCGTTATGATCATTCCGTACGTAAGTTCCTTGAGTGAAGATGCGATGAGATCGGTCCCGGCTCATCTGCGTGAAGCGTCGGCCGCGCTAGGTTCGACGAAGTTTCAGACGACCTTGCGAGTGGTTATTCCGAGTGCGTTCTCGGGAATTAGTTCTGCCTACGTTTTAGGTATCTCGCGAGCATTAGGGGAAACTATGGTCGTTGCGATCGCTGCGGGAATGCAGCCTAATCTAACATTGGATCCTTCGGAACCAGCAGCGACCATCACGGCCTTTATCGTTCAAGTTAGTTTAGGTGATTTGCCTCATGGAAGCATTGGCTATCAGTCTATTTACGTTGCGGGGTTGACTTTATTAGTTCTAACTTTAATCTTTAATATCTTGGGAATGTGGATTAAAAGCCAAATCCAGGAGAAAGAGTAGTGGAGCAAACTATGTCTCAAGCACAGGCCTCACGACTAACTAGGGAAGCCATGGGTGAAGTCGATATTGCGCAAAATTTGAAATGGCGACGCATGAAGAACTTTATGTTTTCAGTCGTAGGTCTTTTGACGTTGCTGTTTGCGATTTGTACTTTGCTCGCTCTATTTATCGATTTAGCGATGACGGGTGTTCCGCGTATCAATGCTGAGTTCTTCACAAACTTTCCATCGCGTTTTCCTGAAAAAGCGGGGATTTTATCGGCGTGGGTTGGTTCATTAGCGGTGATGGTAACTACAGCGTTTGTGGCTATCCCTATTGGTGTAGCCGCCGGAGTGTACTTGGAAGAATATGCGCCTAAGAATTTTTTCACGAAAATTATTGAACTTAATATTATTAACTTAGCGGGTGTGCCGTCGATTACCTTTGGTTTGATGGCGCTGGGTTTGTTTGTTTATAAGTTGAAATTCGGCCAAAGTATTTTAACGGCTGGGATGACATTAGGTTTACTTGTTTTACCCATCGTAATCGTGACGACACGTGAAGCGATTCGCACAATTCCAAACTCTATTCGGGAAGCATCGTACGGTTTGGGTGCCAGTCATTGGCAAACGATTCAGCATCATGTTTTGCCGTACTCTAGTGGCGGAATTTTAACGGGTGTGATTATTTCCTTGTCGCGGGCAATCGGTGAAACCGCGCCGCTGATTACCATTGGCGCATTAACGTTTATTGCATTCCTGCCGACGGCACCCGTATCAGATGTATTTCCCTATGTCAGTTTTCAATGGCTAAACGATGCATTCACGGTTATGCCAATCCAGATGTTTAACTGGGTATCCCGACCGCAAACAGAATTCCACGTAAACGCGGCGGCGACGGGAACGGTGCTTTTAATTATGACTCTTTTGATGAACGGTATTGCGATTTTTATTCGTTATCGTTTTAGACGTCGAATGAAATGGTAATAGAAGAAGGATAAACATGGGACCACAATTTGAAATACCAAGTACATCGACAACTAAATTTAACTTAGGTGTACAAACTGACTTTCTAAGATCTCAAGTTAAAAACTTGTCGTTTAGTTATAACCCTAAAGAGAAAATTATTTTAAAAAACGTATCGTTGCCGATCTATGATAAAAAGGTAACGGCGCTGATTGGTCCTTCTGGCTGCGGAAAGACGACCCTTTTGCGTTGTTTTAATCGTATGCACGATTTGTACAACGAAGTTTCATACGATGGCGAAATCTTGTTGTATCCGGAATCTAAAAACATCCTGAGTCGTGATGTCGATCCGATGGAAGTGCGTATGCGAATTGGAATGGTTTTTCAAAAACCTAATCCATTTCCAAAGACTATATATGAAAACGTGGCCTATGGACTCCGTGTTCGTGGTATCAAGAAGAAGTCCTACATGGATGAAAAAATCGAAGTGAGCTTGCAGCAAGCTGGTCTGTGGACGGAAGTCAAAGACCGCTTAAATGCGCAAGCAACGTCGCTATCAGGTGGTCAACAGCAGCGTTTGTGTATTGCTCGCGCTTTAGTGACAGATCCGGAAATCTTGCTCCTGGATGAACCCACCAGCGCCTTAGATCCAATCTCGACTTCACATATCGAAGAACTTATCGTAGAGCTTAAAAAGGATGTAACGATTTTGATCGTGACTCATAACTTACATCAAGCTGCCCGCTGTTCTGACTATACGGCATTTATGTATTTAGGTGATTTGATCGAGTACGGACCAAGTAATTTAATCTTTACCAATCCGTCAGATAAACGCACGGAAAATTATATTACCGGTCGTTTTGGCTAGATATTGCATCTTTGGAAAATCGGAAGCTCACTACTGTGGACTTCCTAAGCTTACCCATTTTTGAACTAATTTTCGCGACGTTGGGCTTAAAATCCCAGATGGTGGCATCGGCGAATTAGCGTTGTTCATGCGTTCGACGATTTTACTATTGCGTTCTTTTGCGCGATCATAAGTGGAAATATCAAAACCTCCCGCACGATTGGTTGAACTGTGGCAACTGACGCAGCTTTTTTTGAAAACGTTAACTTCTGTAGCACCCATTAAATCTGAATACGTCACAGAGTCGGGAAGAATAACATTTTCATTTAATTGCTCGTCTTCAGAACAGGAAATTTGCAGTGAAGCAAAATTAGCTTTTTCTACCATCGCCGCATTTTTAAACTCAAATTGAATTTGATTCGATTTACTAAAATCAAGTGGAACTATTTCTGAATTTGAATTCACCATTACGTTAATTGTCGATTTTTCACAAACAACGCTATCAATGATTCGATAGATGGTTCGATCATTTTGTAGAACGCCGTTCACATAGATACCTAAATCTTGAATTTGATAGGCGTACTTTGGATATAACGATGCCGGCATTCCGCTATCAAGAATAAAACTTGGACGTTTGATCACAATATAGGGATCGAGCGTTTGAGTATAGGCAGTCGGACGGGCGACCGACAGAGTTTGAACCGTTGTTTCATTCACTCGTTTTTTAATACTCAAGCGTTGTTCCGTTTTTACTATTGGACGTTGTGAGCGGAATATCTGAATTTTAAATGTGACGTAAGGCTCATCGCCGGCTAACTCTGGGGTATACACTGCGTTTCGCAGTAAAAAGGTATACTGACCGCCACGTTTTAGTTCCTCAACCAGAGGCTCAAACGTTTTTGGATCTATGATGATCGCTTTAGTTGTTGGGTTACGTTGAATGCGTTGGAATGGATTTAAAAAATAGGTCTTTTCTTTTTGAACATCACCGTCCATTACGGGTCGTCCTGATGTATCAAATAATTTATAGGATTCAACGCGAATATTGGCGGCTTCTTCGTCAGTTAATTCATAAGCAGATACTTTTTTAAGAGCTTGCTTTTTCCAGCGGTTAGTTGCGATGTCAAACACCGAACGCTCGTAGGGATTGAGTCCTTCGAGCGTTTGAAGATTTTCAATATAAATTCCAGTGCCGGGTTTTTCTTCCACGTAATATTTCAACACTTCGTTTCTTAAGAATTGCTTTTCCGCATCGGTTAAGTCTTCTCCCGCATCTTTTAAAAAAGCCAGCGATAGGGGTGCCATTTTAATTGGCTTAAGGATTTGTTTTGTTCCTCCAGTGCCACCACCTTGCTCCTCTTCGCAGGTATCGAATTTATTTTGCGCTATCGCGAAATCTTGTTTTAAAGATTCAATCAGGGGTTGGTTGCTCGGGCCCGTCACGCCGGGCTGGTGGTCACTTGTGGCGCGATCACTGACGCGATGATTTCCCGCGATTTCCTTATCCGCAAATTTTTCCCAAGCGATGGTGGTATTCGGGCTCGCAAAACCCGGGCCCTGTCCTAGTCCGTTATGGCAGGTAGCGCACTTCTGATTTAGAAATGCATAGTATCCATTCGGTTTTAAAAATTCATTGTAAAGAATACTTTCACACGTATTTAATTTGCCTGTCGGTAGTTCAGAACTGCTTTCGACCTGGTTCTCAGCCACTACGAAAAAGTCAGTCCCAGAGCAGTTTTGAAAAGACATCACTACTAAAGCCAGCACGGAAGTTGGAAAAAGAAATTTGCGACTTGTTTTCATATTATGCTTTTGCCTTTAAGCGAACGACTTCTGCGGATCTCTCTTGCGTAATAGTCGAAGGAACCACCTCTGTTAAACGGTGGATCTGTCCATGTAAGCTTAAATAGTTTGCCGTAACTGCTGCAGCTACGTAATCGGTGCGGTCGCCGACAAGAGTATTTTTGTCTGTCGCTTGGTCATTGGTGTAGTGGCCAATTTGTGATCTGAGGTTATCATTTTTAGAAAAATCGACGCCGTTAGGGGTATAAGCAATAATTAATTGCAAGGAATTGGTTGTATCACCGCTCCATTGCGAGGTGATGTCATCCGACTTAATAGACACGCAGGAGCCATCTGTATTTATAAAAATAAAAACGGATTTTTGTAGCTGGTGGGCTAATTCAATGATTCGGCCAATTTGCTGACCGGCCTCAAAATCACGTTGGTTAGACTGAGTTCGCGTCGAAGGATCGTGATAGTCATAACCAGGTAGAGCCAAATACGTATGCGACGAATAGCCCATTAAATTGCAGTACATGATGGCTGCCGTGGTTTGAAGACTTGCTGAATCTTTTGTTGGATCTGTTAATTTGTACACACTTTTTGCCATTGCCGATTGATAGGGGTCAACCAGAGTCTGGCCGCTAACAGTACCGCCAACAAGGTCTTCAAGTTTTTTACTCGCATCGATAATTTTAGATTTCTCTGAATTTAATTTTCCAGAGTTCCTTGAATTAAGCTGAAGCTCAGTCATCTTTGATAAGACCGACGCTACATTTCGTTTTTGGTTTTGGGTAAAACGAGCCGTTGCATCCGTTGAGCTAACGGTAGACGCGTAAACGGCAGTCAACGACAGCGAGTCTTTTAGTTGAGCCACACTGGCCACATTCAAACGACTGGTTGGTTCCTGATCATGGAACGAACGGATAGATGTTAAAGTGGCATTCATCTGCAAATCAGAAAAGAATTCACCTTTTTTACCCGTTTTTTCTAGCACTGAGGACAAGTCGAATTGTGAACGTAAAGGGGGAATCGCATTTGTGTCCGGTGATGTTGAAGTGCAAAGAATCGAGCCCTTTGTTTTTGAAGCCGCATCAATGCTGAGGACGGACTTTAACCCTTCTAGCATACGGGATTTGTCCATGAAGTTTAAACCCAGATAGTTTTCAACGTTCGGTTTTTTTCCTAAGCCTAAAAAATCATACGTCGGAAGCATAGAGCCACTGGCATTTAACGGAACAATGTTTCCATGAATGCTGGCACCACCAGAAAGATTGATGGTGATGAAGGGCATCCAGTTAATGTCAACAGCAGCATGAGCGGTCGAGCTGGTCCCAAGTAGATTCGCGATCAGTCCCGCAGTCGACGGAAGCCATACGCGTGAGGCTAGTCCAGCAAAACCAGCACCCATCAGTTCACGACGGGAGAATTTTTTTAACACATCTGGATTGTCCGCGTTCTGCTGTAAATATTTATGCGTTTCTTTTTTCATCGTTCCCCCTGAAATGTCCCCTAGATCTTATAAAATATTCTGGTCAGCGGTTATAAACTGCTGGCTTCCGGTGACGCCAAAACTGTAGTGCAAATCATAATGCCCAAATTTAACGACTCTAATGAATTTGTCCCAACAACCTTATTTGAGTTCGGAGAGCGAGAGGCTTCCGTCATCGAGACCTGAAGAAAATCTTTAAATGCATTGGTTTCTTCTGTAGTTAAACTGCGTCCCCAAGCCTGCAGGGCAAAATTATGGACCGAATTCATCCAATTATTAAGCGGAATTTGATTTGGTTTTTGAGAAAACGTAATGCCAGAAAACAACGGCGATTTTAATCCATCCGTTGTGACAAATGTACGGCAAATTTCACCGGCAAGCGATGTTTGAGATAGCATATTGATGGTGCTGATTTTAGTGTAATCCGGATCTTGCGCGAGCAAAGCTTTACGACGTTTTTTCTCGTTATTGATGCTGGTTAAATTAGTTGATGATAGACTCGACGCTTTCATTCCCAAAATGGAAAGATAACTCTCGACGGCTTGTCGCACGTCCAAGTTTTCATCTTGATCATTGGATACTTTAAATGTTGCGATGCTGTCGCAATTGTCTTCACACTGAAGACCTAATACAATTTGGTCCGCCACGGGCTCAGAAAAATTAGAACAGTTTGTGAAATTAAATGAAATCACAAGAGCGAGTAAAAAAAGTTTGTAGAATCTCATTAGTTACCTGCCGTTTTATTGATTAGACCACAATCTTTACTTATAACGATGTCGGCGACGAGGCTTTTGACCTTATAGTTAACTTCAAATTGTTGAGTCCATTTTTTTAAGAGCTTTGGATCTGCAGACAAATCTTTATAGCATACGGACTGGAATATTTTTTTTGTCATGCAGGATGAAAACGCTTGGGAATCGGCAATCATGCGCCCAAATTGATTGATGCCTGTTCCACCATCTTTGTTTGGACCACGCCATCCAAAGGATGACGAAGCTAAATTTGTAAATTCATCCGATTTAACTTCTGCGCCGTACGTAAAACTGCCATTATTCATTTTGTTTGCTACGCCGGTATCTCCGTTAAAATTGGTGCCGCCAAACGATATTAAGCGATTTTGTGATTGAAGATAGCGATTGAAATAGTCACGTCGTGATCGGCCGGCATTAAAGTACATGTTTACGTGATTTATTATAAGTAACTCATTAGCGCCCTTTTGAAGTTCAAGCGGAGCGCCGTTTGTTTTTAATTTCAGTAAAAGTTGTTCAGAAATAAAAGATAGATTTTTTCTAAATTCCAAATCGCATATTAAAAAAGCCTGTGACATACTAAATCGCAGCGAGTTTTTGGCTGATTCTGACGTTTGTGCATCAATTTTTGTTTGATCCCATTTATCTAAGCAGATTTGATTATATTTTGAAATATTCGTCGCCAAATTTTTATTGGCGAAAATATCATAGAGAATCGTTTTTTTATCAGTCGCAACTTCATCTCGAGCGCCAGCGATTGACGTATCTGCGGTCAATATAAAATAATGCAAATTATTTTTAATTGCTAACCAAGCCGGTTTAGTATTTGCGGCTGAATAGGCAGCCGCTGGATTGATCAAAATTTGTTCCTTTAAGTTGGGACGCGCAGCCAGTTCACTCACTACGTCGCGAAAACTTAATCCCAGCAGGACTCGATTAAATTTTTGCGCCATGGAAAGATAGGTCGGATTGGGAGCCGACACCCCCTCTGCATTCTTCAGTAATAAATTAGTATTCATTGTGGAAATCATTTTTGCTTTTTTCTCTGAATATGTGGTGCTAGTTTCTGCTGAATAGGTACTTTTCAGCGGAAATGAATAGTCTAAATTATAAGCCAGAGTCGTATTAGCTACCAAAGTTGAACTAGCACCTTTGGTTTTAAGTTCTTTTTCTAGAGGAGATTGATTGAATTCAATATCGGTCCATATTGCGCGGGCGTCGGCTAATTGATTAGCAAACGATCCATAAGCGAGACCGTTATTTCCCGTAACCATATCTTGATAAAAGGCCGCATAATCGACCTTGGCAAACGCGCTACGCAAACCATCCATTACTGTGTGGCAGCTTTTGCAGTTATTTACGTAATTGGCATTGCTTCCGCCCACAAAACGGTCCACGTCGCGGCCAACGAAAGCATCAGAGGCGTTGGGGTTACCGATTTCAGGCATCGAACTGCATAGAAAGTTTTTAACTACAAACTCGACACCGCGACGGTTCGATCCACCCGAAAACTGCGATTGTGCAAAATAGTTTGTAGTGAGCACGCCGGCGGGATCGGGATTTTCTTTTAGTTCGATTCCTTGTTCTGAAATTTTAGTATTTTTTTCTATTTGAGAAATGGGTTCGGCATTTATAGCCGCAATTTTACCCGGATTAATTGTAGTCATGATGTAGGGCGGTCTATCTATTTTTTCGATGTTGGCGTGGAGATCCAGAATTTTATCGTCCGCCTCAGTCGCGGGATTTCTGGCACTAAATTCAAGATAGTTTTTATAAAAAGTGATGTTTTTAATTTGATAATGATTTTTAGAGGTCAATATTTCCCTAAAATCTTCGTCATCGCGGATGATACCTATTATCAGTGTGGCCATATCATTTAAATCGACACCAACGGAATTAGATTTGTTTGCAAGTCGTAGGGCAAAATTACGTGCTCGTACATTGGTGAAAGCAGGACTTTGAGCAGCTAGTCGCGCCGCCGCTAAAAGATTATCGTTTTTTATCTCTTTGGCCATTTGTTCCACGATAGGATCTTTTATTGAAACTTTAACTCCCGTAGTGCGCTCATAGATTTTTTTGGCGAGGACAAGATGCGATTTTAAAGCGTCATTGGCATTTGGTGCTTGCTGGGCACTGGCCGCCCACGAGAAGAATATTGCCGTTACTATCCATTTCATGACTCCCCCGAGTACTTACAGTTTATCGGAGGAATTCAGGTAAAATAAACAATAAAGAAGGGAATCTCAAAATGGGGCGACGGTGTTTTAAACATCTGCGGCGTTTTTTTTCACCTGTCTACGCGAAGATAAACACAGGCAATGCCAGTTTTATTTTTAGGAAACTGTAACTTTTTGCTAACCCGCATTGGGCATGAAACCTGTAGATTTATTTCTATACCTGGGCTACTTTCTGGTCTTGAAGACCGAGGTTGAACACATGCAAATCAGCTATATTTCTAGTCACGCTTTATCCACCCCGAATTCTTTAACGCCATCTCAATGTTTGGAAAAACTGATGGATCGAAAAGAAATCGGATTTTATAAACTTCCCGAAATGAATCACTTATGGAGTCAGTCCGAACAGGTGGGAGAAACCTTCGCAAATAAGTTTAAGCATTTTTTTTGGGTCGGTATCGGCGGGTCCAGTTTAGGTCCAAAAGCGATGGTGGACGCTCTTAACGTGAAACACATTCAAGTGTTAGAAAATCCAGACATTCAAACTTTATTGGCGACAAAGAAACGCTTGTCTTCGTTTAAAGATGTCGGATTTGTTTTTGTATCTAAAAGTGGAACGACCATCGAAACACTCGCGACGATGGATTTTTTTGCTCAAGAATTAGCAGCTGAAAACTTACAACTGAAAAATCAAACTGTGGTGATAACAGAACTTAAATCCAGCAGTCTATATGATTGGGCCAAAAGTAACGGAGCCCCTATTTTGGAAATCCCATTAAACGTCGGTGGCCGGTTTTCTGTGTTGAGTTCAATTGGCCAGTTAGTCATTAAGCTATGCAAACTAAATTTAGCCCAGTTTCGACAAGGCGCTGAATCGGCATTAAAAACCGAGCACAAAGAGCGTACGCTGTATCCGATGACCCAGTTTTTTATGGAAAGCTTTAAACGTAAAGATGTACTTACGTATTTTTGGTACTATTCAGATTCAACCTATCAATTAGGAAAATGGTTAGAACAACTTTGGGCGGAATCTCTGGCTAAACGGGAATCGCCTTTGTATGTAGCACCCGCGCCGATTGTAAGCCTAGGCGCCAATGATCAGCATTCGATTCTGCAACAGATGATGGAAACGCAGTTGGGAAAAACGATTGTCGTTCATCGTTTTAAATCAAGCGAAGAAAATGAGTATCAGTTAAAGAACACTCAATTCCCGGAAACGCAAATTCTGAAAAACAGGCCGTTAAGTCATTTATTAAAAACAGAAGCTCAGGCCATGACGGAAAGTCAGAAAGAAAGCAAACATCCCGTGTGTGAAATTAAGTTTGATAAAATGGACGAGTACGCACTTGGACAATACTTTATGACCTATCAATTGCTTGTTGGTATGATGGGTGAGTTCATGCAAATCAACGCCTTTAACCAGCCTGGCGTTGAGCTTGGTAAAATTATAACGAAAAAACTTTTAACTCAAGTTAACTAAATCAGTAGCAGAAAGAGGCCCTTATGAAATTGAAATCTCCGTTCCAAAACAAAATTAAAATCTACACAGATGGTGCTGATAAAAAATCAATGCTTGAAATGGCAGCAAATCCATACGTTAAAGGTCTAACAACGAATCCGTCGTTGATGAAAAAAGCAGGCATCATGAATTACACTGAATTTTGTAAAGACATTCTGACTCAAATTAAAGACAAGCCCATCAGCTTTGAAGTGTTTGCCGATGATTTTAAAGAAATGCATCGTCAAGCCCAGATCATTTATAAATGGGCGGACAATGTGTACGTAAAAATTCCTATCATGAACTCTAAAGGTGAAAGCTCAATTCCTTTAATCAAAGAATTAGCGGCTCAGGGAATTAAGTTAAACGTAACCGCTTTATTTACATGGGATCAAATTCAAGACACAGTTATGGCTGTCAAAAACGGCGCGCCATCCATCGTGTCGGTATTTGCGGGACGTATCGCTGATAGCGGTCGCAATCCCAATCCATTGATGGGGGCCGCCGCCGATTTCTGCCGCACACACGGCGACCAAATAGAACTCCTATGGGCATCCACACGCGAAGTATTTAACATCGTAGAAGCCGAACAAGCGGGCTGCCACATCATCACCGCACCCCCAGACGTAATCAAAAAACTAGGCGGCTTCAACAAAGACCCATGGGAACTCAGCCTAGACACAGTAAAAACCTTCAAAGCCGACTCCGAAGCCGCCGGCTTCAAAATCTAAAATGTACCTCCTACATTTTTGCCACTCAATGTGTCAAAAATGTAGAGGATGAGGGTAAGGTTCAAATATGAGTATGACTTCAATTGTGATGAATCTTCTTTGGTTGGTTTTTGGTGGGTGGACGACGGCGTTGTCGTGGTTTACCTCGGCGTTGTTTATGTTGATTTCAATTGTCGGGATTCCATGGGCCCGGGCTGCGTTTAATATTGGGTTGTTGAACTTTTGGCCGTTTGGCTCGGAAGTTATGGATCGCAAGAAAATTAGCGGGGCTGATATCGGAACGGGTGGACTGGGATTTGTTGGTAATGTGCTTTGGTTTATTGTGTGCGGGTGGTGGCTTGCGCTGATTCATTTATTTTGGGCGCTGGTTTTGGGAATCACGATCATCGGGATTCCATTTGCTCTTCAACATTTAAAACTGGCGGGGATTTCACTGGCACCAATAGGTAAATCCATTGTGATGAAATAAAAAAGGGAAGATTAAATCTTCCCTTTTTTTATGAAAATAGTTACGTGAAAAAAATTAGTAACGGCCGCCACATGAACGAACGCGTTCGATAAAGATGTTAGCGCAAACAGCTTCCGTTAAAGCGATTTGCTCTGAACGCCATGTTCTGTTTCCGTAGTATGAATCTTGAATGATCACACGACCATCCGGAAAGAAACCAGAAACTACACCTGATCTATTGTCAGACGTAATAACACGGTCACCAGCACAGAATAATTCAGTACAGCCCACTGACATACCCACTGCAGAGTGTGCAAATGTTCTGTTGCCGTAGTAAGAATCCGTTACAACCATACGTCCATCATTGAAGTAACCAGCAAAAGTTCCTTTTCTGTTGTCCGACGTGATAACCATATCACCTACGCAATGAGCACCGATACAACCTTGAGTAACTGCAACTTGGTGTAAATTCCAAGTTCTGTTGCCATAGTATGAATCTTTAATGACGATTTTATTTTCTTGAACAAAAATACCGGTTACAACACCAGAGCGATTGTCTGAAGTGATAACGTGTGAACCTATACGTACGTTACCTTTAGACATACGTACATGTGGGCGAATGACTCGTACGTCTCCTAATCCAACCTCTAATCCACCTTTTAGGACAGTGACAGATCTTGTCGTCGTAGTTGTCGTTTCTTCAAAAATGATGGCGCTGTTTTGGGCGTTAGCTAAGCTGGCTGTGGCAATGACACTGATGAATACCGTTTTAAAAAATCTATTAAGCATTTGGTTTCTCCGTATTGTTGATTAAACTATTTTTCGAGTTGGTGCGGACAATAGTGCACTACACGAGAAAAACAAATGTCGAAAAAATTGACATAAATAAATGACATAATTCGGCCGAGCTTTATAATTTTTTCTTAGTTTTCGGTGTTCAGACTTTGAACACACGGCCTAGCGGTTATACTTTTCTTTGATTTTTAAAAGTTCTTTAAAGATGCGGACGACTTCTTTGGCGATTTTTACTTTCGAACCGGGAACATCCACCCACTCGATTAAGGGGTACTCGGTGATATTAATTTCACCTACTCGGAGCATGATTTCGATATCAAAAATCCAAGCACTGATAAAAGGTTCGCCAAATGCTTTTTCAGACATATAACGGCTCATTAATTTAGCGCCACATTGGCTATCATAACTGCCGATTTTCAATAGCAGATACGCCACCGTCGCGAATGCGCGTCCCAAGTAGTGACGTAAAGGACTGCGGGTGATATGGCTGCCCATGCGCAAAATGCGACTGCCAAAAATGACTTCCTTGCGTGGGTAAAAAAGTTCGCGGAAGCGGATCATGTTATGAATTTCAAAAAGTGGTGTTGCTAAATCAGCGTCCCAGTATCCATACCAATCATACAAAGTCGGGATTGTATTACCATCAGTTTCAATTGGTGCGCGTTTTTGAAAATCAACAGCGACGGTATTTGACGTGGAAATTTTAGGTGGAATATGTTTTTTCGACCAGTGGTAGGCATTGCGGATAGCCCCAGCTTTACCCGTATTTTGCGGGTTATCGAATACAAACCAGTTAGTTCCAAGATCATGTTTCGCAATAAAATTACGAATCAATTGTGATGTGGCATCTTTTGATCCATCATTTGCAAATAGAAAATCGATTGTCTTAGTTTCTAATTGGTCGTGGTACGTTTTAAATGCGTCTAAATTAATTCGGGATTCTTCGTTGTAGCAGGGGATGATGATCAGTGTGTGGCTCATAGTTTATGACGCAAGTATTGATTAGTTGGGCATAATAATCAAAGAAAATGTGTGTTTTAGATTGAAGCGCTCAATACACTTTAGTTTAGATTGCACTCAGTTAACTCGAGCATTTTGACGAAACTTTGACATAGTTTGGGGTAATTACCTAGATTCTGTTTTTTCAACGCCGATGTATAGAATTAATTACTAGGATTAGTCTATGTCTTCGTAGTCTTTGCTTAAAGCGACGCTTTTGAGCTTGTGGAATTCGGCAAAGATTATATTTCTGTAGTCACTAGGATTGGTTTTTATATCTTCGTAAAAGAAAGTAGTGGGAAAATAAGCTAGTGGCGGTATAACAACATCCTTACCTTGGCCAGAGGCAACTAAAAGCTCACGACTTTTGAGTGAATTCGTATACTTCGCTAAATGAATCAAATCTTTCCACGCATAAAAATTATTAAATAAAAAAAGCGTAGAAATGGAAAATAATATCGTCCCTTTTTTTCTAGAGAAATGACTTGAGAGTCTGTCCATAAATCTCAGTTTGTGAGCTGAAATTAAGATTAAAAATAGGCTATAGATCAGAAACATTAAATACGTGTTATTTAAAACTCGATGCGGTGGCAAACTTCCCATTACCCAAACAGAAGGAACAAACGTGAGTCCAAAAAGTCCTAAACCAAAAAGATAAAATAGATTTCTATTTCTTTTTACTTTCAAAGACTCGTCGAGCGATGCGTTGATGGATTTCAGAGTCGGAAACGAAATTAAAATAAATAACAAAAAGCTAAAACTTAAGTAACGTGCAAAGGTTTCTAAAGTGAGACCCGCAGGCTTATACAGCATTTTTAGTATACTGTGCCCATCAGTAAGATTTTTCGCTCTAACAGAGTTTCCTGGCGCAAAATACAAAAATGCGAAACCGACTAAAGCAACGAATAGAGGAACAAACAAAACTTTTTCCCAACGATCGGACACCAATTTGTGATAAAAAACTACGAAGCCAAGTATAAAAAGCCACTGGATAGCTAAGGTTTCATTCGATCCACAGACGATGACACTTGTTAATGAAACAAATACTACTGACAAGGGCCGCATTTTTCCTTTCGGTAGTCTAAGTCCTCTTATATAAAGCCCTGCAGAAATTAAAATAAAACACAAAGGAAGAAGGTGAGAGGACGTTCCGGCGAACCAGTAAAATGTGTCGGTCACTCTCGGCATTTTATGGAGGAATAAAGCCAAAATAACCATAGTTAAGCTAAGGGCGATGCGTGAGTGGGAAGAATCTTCCGTATTTAGCTTAAAGCTTTTGGTTAAAACGTAGCATAAGAAAAACAAAGAAAAGAAAAAAAACAAAGAAATACTCAAGATCATTGGAGGGTAGAAACCGGTATCGCTTGTTAAAGAAAATGGATTTGTTGCCATCATCAAATTTGAAAAATATCGTCCCGTCCACGTCGAGTAGTGGTCGATCATGAACTCCCATGTCGTTTTGTTTTGAGCATATTGATGATAGAAGATGTCATCAGAGACCGGAGCTGTATAAAAAAAGAAAATAATAAAAGGAACAAGAGAAGCGCAACAGACCCAAAACACAATCTTAGGTATATGAGTAGAGTCTGCCTTTGAAAATCTAGAACTTTGGATCACTGTCGTAATCTTTAAATGATTTATTCACAGCATCTTTTGGGCTTAATTCTGGATCCATATAAGGCCAGTCGATTTTTAAAGTAGGGTCATTCCAAGCAATTCCGGATTCGCCTTTGCCGTTCCAGTAATTGTCAACTTTGTACATAACGTCTGTTTCTTGATCACCAAGAACGCAGAATCCATGCGCAAATCCCGCAGGAATCCAAAACCATTGAGGCTCGGTGTCTTTTAGAATTACGCTTACATGCTGACCATAGGTTGGAGAATTTTTGCGGATATCGACGGCAACATCAAAGATTGAGCCACGAGTTACAGTAACTAATTTCCCCTGTGGTTGATCCCATTGGTAGTGCAAGCCACGTAGGACCTTTGCTGTTGAACGGGAAAAGTTGTCTTGCACAAAACCTTTCAGTCCAAACTCTTTAGCAAACGGATCCATTTTAAAGCGTTCACAAAAAAAGCCACGCTCATCGCCAAATTTCTTTAGAGTTATTAACTTCAGACCCGATAATTTAAATTCTTTAACGTCCACAGATCACCATTTGCCGTAGTTTTGTGCAATTTTTCTAAGATAGTTGCCGTAGCCACTGTTAGGCGCTTTTTCAGCAATCGCTGTAAACTGCGTTTCTGTAATGAAACCTTTGAATAATGCGACTTCTTCAAGACATGCGATTTTAAGGCCCTGTCTTTCTTCAATTGTTTGAACGAAAATAGAACTGCTTAGCAATGATTCGTGAGTTCCTGTGTCAAGCCAAGCTACGCCACGACCAAATTTTTCAACTTTTAAAGAACCTTCAGCAAGATACAGTTTATTTAAATCTGTGATCTCTAGTTCACCACGAGACGAAGGTTTAAGTGTCTTTACTTTTTGAGTTACCGTTGAATCGTAGAAGTATAATCCAGTGACAGCCCAATTTGATTTTGGAGTTTTTGGTTTTTCTTCGATTGATAAGGCTTTGCCTGTCTTATCGAAATCAACCACACCGTAACGTTCAGGATCGTGGACGTGGTACGCAAATACAACGCTGCCTTTAGACAGATTTTTAGCCGTTTCGAGTTGTACGGTAATATCATGTCCGTAGAATAGGTTATCACCTAAAATCAAACAAGCCGGAGAACCCGCTAAAAATTCTTCGCCTAAAACAAAGGCCTGTGCGATACCATCAGGTTTATGTTGTACTTTGTATTTTAAAGTAATTCCAATTTGAGAACCATCACCAAGTAGTTCTTCGATTAAAGGAAGATCGCGCGGTGTAGAGATAATTAGAATTTCTTTAATACCAGCTAACATCAATGTTGATAAAGGGTAATAGATTGTTGGTTTGTCATAAACTGGAAGAAGTTGTTTTGAAACAGATTTAGTCGTTGGCCACAAACGAGTGCCGCTGCCGCCAGCTAGAATAATACCCTTCATAGTAGAGTCTCCTTAAATTACTTTTTCGGTTTTGATTTAACTTGATCAACCCAACCTAAATTGTCTAGGTACCACAATACGGTAGCTTTTAGACCGTCTTCGAATTGTTTGTACTGGCGGTTGAAGCCAAGTTCTCTTTGTGCCTTTGTATCATCAATGGCATAGCGCCAGTCATGGCCCGCGCGATCTTGTACGAACGAGATTTGCTCTTTGTATGATTTCTTATCACTACGAGGACGAACTTCATCCAAGATCGTGCAGATTGTATTTACAACTTGTAGATTGTTGCGTTCAGAGTTTCCACCAAAGCAATACGTTTCTCCTGGAGTTCCTTTAGTTAAGGCTAGCAGAACGCCGCGGCTGTGGTCTTCAACGTGGATCCAATCACGTACGTTGCCGCCATTACCGTAAACTGGTAATTTTTCGCCCGCTAAACATTTTGTGATCATTACAGGAATTAATTTCTCTGGGAATTGACGAGGACCGTAGTTGTTCGAACAATTAGTTGTAACAGTAGGCATATGGTACGTATGGAACCAAGCGCGTGCTAGATGATCCGACGCTGCTTTGGAAGCCGAGTACGGAGAGTTTGGTTGATACGGCAGCTGTTCATGGAATTTACCAGTGTCGCCAAGGGATCCGTAAACTTCATCAGTAGACACTTGAACGTAGCGGAAGTTTGTTTTCTTTGCGCCATCTAGTTTTTGCCAGTACGAACGACTCGCCTCTAGCAAAGCGAACGTACCCATGATGTTAGTTTCTATAAATGCACGAGGACCCGAGATCGAATTGTCAACATGGCTTTCTGCTGCAAAATTAACAACCGCATCGATATTATATTTTTGAAAAATCGCTAAGCTGTCATCAAAGCTTTTGATATCTGATTTAACAAAATCAACTTTTCCCGGTTTTAAAATGCTATCGATATTTTCCATGTGACCAGCATAGGTCAATGCATCCAAAATAACGATATCGTGTCCAGCTTGAATCGCTTCACGAGCAAAGGCACTGCCGATAAATCCAGCGGCTCCGGTAACAACTAGGCGCATAAAAATCCTCCGAAAGAATCTTCGTAATATGGCTGAAGGTGAAGGCTAAATCAAGGGAAAATCCGGGCGCTTAGCCATAGGCCACCGCCTATTTTTTCAAGTTGATTGCGCAGGGAAAACGAGCTCAAATAAGGGACTTAAAGTAAACCTCAGAGGTAATCTCATGATTCTGGTTTTTGGCAAAAATGGACAGGTGGCGCAAGCTCTTCAGGCGGATTTAAAGGGGACCGAAGCAGAATTTCTTTCCAGCGAGCAGGCTAACTTTATGGATTCATCAAGTATAGTAAAAATATTGCAGGATAAAAAGCCTAACTTAGTCATTAATGCCTCGGCGTACACTTTGGTAGATAAGGCCGAAACGGATCGTGAAGCAGCTCATCAAATCAATGCTCTTACTGTGGGTGAAATAGCACAATGGTGTTCTAAATCTAATGTGCCTCTTATTCATTTTTCTACAGATTATGTTTTTGACGGGGGTGGTACAGAGGCTATTACGGAGGCTCAAACAACTAATCCTGTAAATTACTACGGTCAGACTAAATTAGATGGTGAAAAGCTGGTAGAAAAAGCCGGTGGCCAATACTACATTTTCCGCGTGTCTTGGGTGTACGCTCCATGGGGTAAAAACTTTCCGAAAACAATTCTTAGGCTGGCTTTAGAACGTGAAGAGATTTCTATTGTAAATGATCAATTTGGATCGCCAACGGATGCGCGTGAGATTAGTGCTTTCGTAAAATTGATCATCGACCCAACGGCGAAAAAAGTGATGTTAGATCCAGGTATTTATCACTTGAGCTTTAAGCCATTTATGACTTGGTACGATCTAGCCAATTTGACGATTCAAGAAGCTAAAAATAGCGGAACAGAACTTAAAGTTAAAACGGTAAATGCCATTACGGCAGATAAATTTCCGACACCAGCAAAACGACCATTTAATTCGCGTTTAAAAACTCTGTATCCTTTGGTGCAAAGCTATGTCGACAAAGTTAAAACTATGGCCAAAGAAAAAGGCTGGGGTTATTTAAGCTAAGCTGGTTTTCTGCTTTTCATAAACGGATACTCGACGTATTTATAGGAAATCAAAGACGCGATCAGTATCACGACCCCAATCAAATACGTATAAAACCAAAAGGAAACGGGCGATAGTTCAGTGACCTTTTGGTATTTGTTAAGTGTGTGAAAGCCAACATAGAGACCGATTCCATGCAGTAGATATACACTGTAACTGATGTGTCCAAGGATCTGGAATCCCTTCCAGTGAAAAAAATGTTTTTCGGACGTGTCGAGTACTACCGATATGAAAAATACAAATAGAAAGCACGAACCCAGCAGGCCATACGCCGGAATTTGATCGACAAAAAGATAGGTAGCTACCGACACAACACCGAGTACCCGCATCGGTTTTGTTGAAACATAAGACTTCAAAGTGCTATGGTTTAGAAAGCTGGCAAAAATTCCGAAATTGAAACCGAGAATTAGGAAGTAATAAACGTCTTTAAAGATCTGATACAGTTGCGAAGTCTGATGAAGGTTATCTAAAACGCGTTTGAATAATTCAAGCCCCAACATTAAAAGAAGATATTTTTTAAGAGTTGAAAAACGACGTAAAAACCCAAAGAGTAGATAGAAAATCCATTCGAAATACAGCGACCAGGCGACCGCGGCATTGATATAAATGGTTGAAGCAAAATTATTAATGGGGCGAAATTCACTGAAGGGAAAACCAAATGCAATCCAAGTTAGCAATGACTGAATCAGCGACGTAGGCTCGGTCTTTACTTCCCAATTGGACAGATAAAAAATAATAAAAAGGATCAAAACAAACGACATGTAGTAGGCCGGCATCAAACGTCGGCTTCGTTTTTTTATGAACTCTAAAAAGTTAAATGGTTTGCTAGTGCTAAGAACTTGATTCCAAAACAAAAAACCTGTCATGAAAAAGAATAGTAACACCGGCCCTGGGCCCAATTTATTGTAAAATGCAGATGGTGGGGCTTTCCATTGGTCGGTTTCAAAAAAATAAAAAGTGATGATGGCGTGATGGAAAAAAACAGTGGGTGCCAGCAGACCCCGGAGGCCTTCAAGTTTTCGATTACGATTTTTGTCGGTAAACCAGGACGCGTGTGTCAGCTTGTTTAAAATCGGATAGGTTAAAATGATGAGAAGTATGAAGAAGAAAAAATAGAATACGGGATGAATATAATCCACGTTCTAAATTTTTCCATAGCGGCTCAGAGAGAAATCTCTGATGCCCATAAGGATACTCTTCATTTTTGCACTTTTTTGCTTCTCAGCGATCAAGATTTTTAGGAAATCTTTAAAGAAGTTCATGAAGTCTTCAATCACCCAGTCAGTTTCCAAAATGAAATACTTCTTATACATATAGAATCGATTGCGTGTAATGTAGTAGCGACGAATTTCGTTATGATGAGTTGTGATGAAATTTGTAAACAGGAAATCATGTTTTTGCGATTTGCCTAGTTGGTGATTTAAATGAAGAGCGTTTGATTCTAAAATCGTGTGTCCTGAGTGACGTAATCTAAAACAAAAGTCAAAATCCACGTAATCAATAAACAAGGATTCATTGTAGCCTTTAACTGCAAAAAAACTATCAACTCGCGTAATAGCGCCTGATGTGATAGCTAGGCGGGCCGTTACGCATTTTTCTTTAGGCTTTTTATTGTAAGGAATGACAGCCTTTAGTTGTTCTTCAAACAACGTAGGTGTAATCATCGCAACAGACTCAGGGTGTGTATAGCTGCCCAAGATATCTTGTCCCATTTCAAGATAATTATCATGTGGTCGAGAATCTTGGTCGAACGTCAAAACCCATTTGTAATCATCTTTACGAGCAATATCAAAACCTTGGTTAAGTGCTTTTGAGATACCGTAATTTTCTTTGTTATAAATGACCTGGACCCCAAAAGCGGCATGGGCATCCTGAATATCTTTGAGGGTTTCCCGTCCCATAATATCGGAACCATTGTCCACGATGATTATGCGGCTGAATTGTTTTTTTAAAAAGTGAATTGTGTCTTTAAGAACGGGTTCTGGGTTAAAGGAAACAATTAAAATTGCCGTGTTGTCTTTTAAAATTGGTTCAGCGGCTTCTTTTTTAAACGGCATCCATTTGAAATTTTTTATCATGTATTTTTCTTCGAACGAAACGAAGTAAGCCCACATGTAGATAACTAAAAGAGTGGTGAAAGCTAAAGCCGATCCATAGTCGCCAAAGTGAATAAATAATACGAAGGCTATCAAATATACGAATAGAAAAATATATTTTCTATTCATGCTTTCCAAGAAGTATGACAAGTCTTTTAAATTCTTTTTCGCTAAAAAAGTTAAAACGAGTAAGTCTAGAACGATACGGAAGCTCCACGCGATCGCAGCGCCCAGTGTTCCAAAGTTATGGCACATAAACCATAAAACAACGGCGTAGATCGGTAACTCGAAGATATGTGCTTTGGCGGTCAAGTCAGGGCGATTAGAACTTTGGATCAAGGTATAGGGTATTGAGGCGATACCATTAAAGAATACACCCAATGCTAAAATTTGCAGAATGATAGAACTACGTTCACCGAATTCCTGACCTAACCAGAGTGTCATACCTGGCTTGGCGATAGAAATTAAAAGGATAATAATCGGTAGTAGTGTCAGAGTTGTCAGGCGATAGGCATTTTCCACAAGTTTTTCGCTGGATGTGTTCTGAGCAAGGGTAAATGATACAGACGGAAAAAGAACACGGCTGACGGCTGATGGGATAATCAACACGCGTGTGATGATTTCATAGGGCGTCGTATAGTACGCTAAATCACCCACCGGAATGATCGAACCCAAAATAAATCGGTCGAAATAAACCATCAATGGACTGATTAAATTCGAAACCGTTAACCAACCACCGAAGCGAATCAATAGCGGCAGAGCTTCGCGATCGGGCAAAGAAATCTTTCGGAGCTCTGGAAAACGATTCATGCAGACTACTATATGGGCGACCAACGTTAGGAAACGCGCAATGACCAGGTACAAGATGATGACAGAGACATTTTGACTATAAATAGCGATGATCAGCGGGACGATATAAGTAATCGTTCCTGAGACACCTTGAAGTAAATTGATCACGAAGAAACGTTGTTCGGCTTCAAGCAGACCGCGAAAGGCAGCTGTTAAAGTAATAATGGGAATACCAATCGAAAGTAAATAAAAGGAATGAAGAGCATCTTCACGAAGTGAGTCCGGAATTTTAAAGACCTCGATCATGATCGTGTGGGCAAATACTAAACTGATCACGGATCCTAAAATAGATAGACCAAAAATGATCCAAATCGTTGTCCAAAAGAAACGACTAATTGCAGTACGATTTCCTTTTCCTAATTGTTCCGATATAATTTTGATAATCGCACGTCCCAAGCCCAAATCGAAAAATGCGAGGTAACCCAGGAAGATCCAAACCAGAGACAACAAACCGAAACGATCAATACCGAGTTTGTTGATGAGCTGCGGGATACACACCAAACCGATAACCAAGGGAAGGCCTTGTCCCATGATATTATAAAACGAGTTTTTAAAAATCGTAGAATCGTCGAAAATCTTTCTAAATGTTCCTAGGTTCATTTTTGAAATGCTCCCATTCGATTCAGAATACCGTCAAATATGCCACGGACCATAGACCTCAGTTGAGCAAAAGGTTCTGCCGAAAACCAAGAATATACTAAAAGTTTAGGAGCGAGTTTGATCAGATAATTGGCTCGCGTGCCTATTGGAATGTAGTCTTGCTTAAATAGCCAAACGCAGTTTCGAAAGGCATAGTAGTGACGCAAAGGGCTGTGTAGTGAAATTTTTCTGCCTAAAAAATTAACTTGTTCATCTCCAATAATATGGAACATACGAGCCGAAAAAGATCCAAAACAAGAATAGCCCAGAGACTGTGCGCGCAGACCCCATTCGATATCTGTAAAATCTAGGAACAAACCTTCGTTTTTATTTCCGATAGTTTTCCAAGCAGTTTTGTTAATAAGGGAGCCTGATGAAATAACATAGCTACATTCCGTATAGCGAACGTTGCTACTTGTTTTTGGAACTGGAGATGTCTCGTAAATACGTTTAATTCTATAGCCTTCATGCTGGATAAACGGTGCAGGCATATTATTAGTTTTGCTAATATAATATGGTCCCACAACGGCTACCTTTTTCCCGGCAAATGTTAAATCATTTTCAACTCGTGCCAGTTGCTCAACCATGTCTGGGGCGCATTCGCTATCTTGATCTAAAAGAAGAACATGGCTGTAACCCTCGTTCCATGCCCGTTTTGAACCAATATTATAGCCACCGGCGGTGCCTAAATTTTGAGCTGGCTGTAGAATTTCAATTTTACCATTTTTCATTTCAGAAGTGATAGATTCGGGGAGTCCTCCATTGTTAATCAAAAAGATCATCTCGACTTGATGACTAACTGACTTAATTAACGGCAGAAGCTCGTTAGCTTTTGGGTAAAAGCAGGTAATAATGGCGGCAATTTTAGGGTTATTCACTTTGGTATTTGTATTACATCAATTCGCTGGTTTCAACAAAAGATCGATTCTTTATTGATTGGGCCATTAATCCTAGTTAGATTGAGCGCATGGAAAATGGAAATATACTGGCGATTTCGATCGTTTTATTTTGCAACCCTATCGAGCAGATTCAAAAAGTAATTGAATCCATCCGGGCTAGTGATGTTCCGTATTGCTTATATTTAATTGATAATTCTCCCTCCAAAGATTTTTTCGCCTATCTTGTTCTGAAACACGAAGAAAAGTATACTTTCTTAAATAAAAATGTGGGTTTTGGCGCGGCTCACAATGTCGCTATAGCTGAATCAGTCAAATTAGGTGCCAAATACCATTTAGTGCTAAACCCAGATGTCTACTTTGACGAAAAAGTGCTGAAAACAATCATTCAATACATGGACGATCATACCGATGTGGGATTGCTGACGCCGAAAGTATTGTATCCGGATGGAAGTATTCAGTATTTGTGCAAGAGACTGCCTAGCCCGTATGATTTATTTATTCGCCGATTTGGCCCTAAGACACTTAAGGAAAAGAATAATTACCTTTTTGAAATGAGAGATCGGAATTATGACGAAATCATGGAAGTCCCAAGCTTATCGGGATGTTTTATGTTTTTTCGTAACACCGTTCTTCAGAAAATTCAGGGTTTTGATGATCGCTTTTTTATGTATATGGAAGATGTTGATATTTCGCGTCGCTCAGGTGTTGTTGCCAAAAATTTACACTTTCCTAAAGTAACTATCTACCATGAACATGGAAAGGGAAGTTATAAATCCCTTAAGCTGCTCTGGTATCATATCTCGTCTGTTTTCAAATATTTCTTTAAATGGGGGATCTGAAGTTCAAACGGAAAATCCAGGAAATATTAAGACTCCTTGACCGATGTAAAAATTGATTGCGAAACCCTTTAAAATCGCTATATTTGATCTTTCGGGGACTAGATTAATGACTAAAACAATTACGATTATTGGCGGTTGCGGACATGTGGGGATTCCACTGGGTGTGACCTTGGCAAATGCGAATCAAAAAGTGAACCTGCTGGATATCAACGCAAAGGCTGTTGAAACCATCAATTCAGGTAAGCTACCTTTCATTGAAGAAGGTGCGGAAGAGATTCTAAAAAAAGTTGTTGGAAAAAACTTAATTGCCACAACGAATCCAAAAGTATTGTTGGAATCGGACGTTGTTGTTTTTGTGACGGGGACACCAGTCGATGAACACCATAATCCTCGCGTGCACGATGTAACTAAAGTAATTCAGTCGTATATCGAGTTTTTAAGTCCAAAACAATTAATCGTTTTAAGAAGTACCGTTTATCCCGGAGTGAGTGAGATCATTCATAACCTTTTAGAAAAACAGCTTGGTTCGTGTAAGCTTGCGTTCTGTCCAGAACGGATTCTCCAAGGTAAAGGGATTGAAGAAATCTATAAATTACCTCAAATTGTTTCAGCGATGAGTCTTGCTGCAGAAAATGAAGCCGCCGAACTTTTTAGTTTGATCGCTCCCAAGGTTTTGCGCCTGCAACCCAAAGAAGCCGAAATTGCAAAATTAATGACCAATACGTGGCGGTACCTAGAGTTCGCAATTGCGAATCAATTCTACATGATGGCGGAATCTCAAGGTTTAGATTTCTACAAGATCTATGGGGCTTTAACAGATGATTATCCCCGTGCAAAACACTTTGCAAAGCCAGGTTTGGCCGCCGGTCCATGTTTATTCAAAGATACAATGCAAATGTCTGCGTTCCATAAAAATAATTTCTTTATGGGTCAGTCGGCCATGTTGGTTAATGAAGGTCTTCCTGTATTTTTAGCGGATCAGCTTGAAGAAAAAATTGGAAATTTAAAAAACAAAAAAGTTGCGATTTTAGGTATGACGTTTAAAGCCAATAACGACGATAAACGTGAAAGCTTAGCGTTCAAACTGAAAAAAGTATTAGAAATGAAAATGGCCGAAGTGATTTGCTGTGACGAATATCTGCCAGGAATGACCCCATTAAATCAAGCCGTAGAAACGGCCGATGGAGTGATATTAGGGGTTCCTCACAGAGAATATCTCAATCTAAAAATGAATAAACCATTTGTAGATTGTTGGGGCGTTTGGAAAAAGAATTAAAAATTGAAATTACAGACTTAAGGAGTCAATTGTGAAAATATTAGTTACGGGTTCAGCAGGTTTTATTTGCGGGTATGTGGTTGATGAATTGCTAAGTCACGGTCACGAAGTTGTCGGTATCGATAATTTCTCTAAATATGGAAAAATCGAAAAATCGTACGACAAACATCCGAAGTACACCTTTGTTGAGGGTGATGCTAAAAATGTTGGTTTAATGAAAGAACTAATCGCCGATTGCGATACGGTGCTAGCATCCGCAGCTATGATTGGTGGAATTTCTTATTTCCACGAATTTGCATATGATTTATTGGCGGAAAATGAACGTATTATGGCCTCTACATTTGATGCGGCTATCTGGGCATTCAAAAATAAAAAGTTGAAAAAAATCAACGTTCTAAGTTCTTCAATGGTTTATGAATCTGTTGATACCTTTCCAACAAAAGAAGGTTCTGAACGTACAAATCCGCCGCCATTATCTACCTACGGTTTCCAAAAACTGGCCTGTGAATACTACTGCCAAGGTGCTTGGGAACAGTTCAAATTGCCATACACTGTGATTCGTCCATTTAACTGCGTGGGTACGGGTGAAAAACGCGCACTTTGCGATAAAGAAATTTTCTCTGGAAACGTGCAGTTGGCTATGAGCCACGTGGTTCCGGATTTAGTTCAGAAAATCTTAAAAGGCCAAGATCCACTCCACATCCTTGGGGATGGCGGCCAGGTTCGTCACTATACATATGCTGGCGACTTAGCTCGTGGTATCCGTATCTGCATTGAAAATGAAAAAGCGATTAACCAAGATTTCAACATCTCGACTCCAGTATCTACGTCGGTAGTAGAATTAGCTGAAGTTATTTGGAAAAAATTGAAGCCAGGCGTTCCTTTTAAATATGTATCTGATAAACCATTTAAATATGATGTTCAGAAACGTGTTCCTGATGTTTCAAAAGCTAGAGACATTTTAGGTTTTGAGGCAAAAACAGATCTAAATACAATTTTAGAGGAAGTTATTCCTTGGATTAAAAAACAAATCGAGATCGGCGGCATTTAGGAATGTCTAAGGTTAATATTGTAATTCCGGTTTATAACGAGAAAGGTAATATTGGACGCGCCTTAACCCTGGTAAAAGAGCAAGTTAAGGTGCCTTTCAAAGTTACGATTGTTTATGACTTGGACAGTGATACATCTTTACCAGAGGCTCGGGAATTTAATGAAAAATTAAATTTGGACGTAGTATATTTAAAAAATATATACGGACGTGGTGCTTTGAATGCGATTAAGTCTGGTCTAAATACGAGCGATACTCCGTACACAATTATTACGATGGCGGATCTTTCAGATCCTCCACGTGTAATCAATGACATGGTGTCGGTAGCGCAAACAAATCAAAGCGATATCGTATGTGGTTCACGCTATATGAAGGGTGGTTCGCAATCGGGCGGATTGACTTTGAAAAGTTTTTTATCCAGAGCGGCCGGGTTAACTTTATATTATCTCTTCGGAGTTCCCACTCATGATGCCACAAACTCGTTTAAACTGTACTCGCAGCGAGTTTTGAAAAACATTACGGTTGAATCCAAAGGTGGATTTGAGCTCGGACTAGAGTTGGTGGTAAAGGCCCATTTGTTAGGGTATCCAATTCATGAAACGCCAACGACATGGGAAGACCGTTCAGAAGGCGAAAGTCGCTTTCAGCTTTTCAATTGGTTGCCTAGCTATCTAAAATGGTACCTGATGGCTGTAAAAGGTCGATTCACTAAGCGCCCTGCTTTGAACAAAGCGGCTTAGTTTTTATCTAAATATAAATCGTTACTTAAAATGCTTCAGGAAGCTTATTTGCGGATGAGTTTTCTGAAGATCTTGTATTATTTTTGTGACGGGAGCGAGGGGGTAGATCTGTGGACATAACGTTTCTGCGTTAGTCTTAACAGTCGCTATGGCACAATTTAACCCCGCTTTACGGTGATTGTACATTGAGCCGTATAGGTCGTCGAAATTGTAGGAGCGATTTGTGGAAAGAAATAGCAATACAGCAAGTACGATGGTTGCTGATTTTCTTTGGCTTAGGAATACAAAGCCTAAGGAAACAACCGACGCGATATAGAAGGCAGAGAATTCGAAATACCGGCTCGAGAATGCCTGGTCAGCACCTAATCCCGCACGTGATACAGAAATGGATGCTAATACAGCGGCCATCGTGGTGGCTAAGAACAGCAAGAAACGAGATCGGTGGTCAGTTTCCTTCCAGTTTTTAAATATGCTGTATGCAAAAAACAGATGGAAGGCTATCACGATATAACTTAGAAAATCTAATGGATGCTGACGGTTGCCCAAGCCGAGTGCGATGATGGCCGCGTAATGGTCCCAAAATTCGGTTTTATACGGAAACATATAGGGTGGATGATAGGGCGGCTTTATGTACCCTTTAAAATAGAGCGCTAGCGATGCGGCGGACGACAAAACAAAAAGTAGAAAATTAAGGCGATTTTTCGATATTAGCTTAGGAACAGATAACGATGTGATCAAAAGGGCTATAAGTGTAAGGGCCGCCGCCAAACCAGAACCTAGTGAAAACACCATACAGGGGGGGAGAAAAATAAACCAAAGCGGTGATACTTTACGAAAGTCATTCGACGCGATCTTATGACAGCTTAAAATTAAGAAGAGCAGAAATATGTGCCACTGAATTTGAAATACCCAAAGATGATTTTCAAAATTTAGAGGCGAGAAAATCATAAATGCCAGTACACTTGTAAGTAGCAAGTTTTTACTGCTATACGAAAATTTCAGGAATAATAAAAATGTAGATGCATAAACTAAAAAATTTAGGATCATGGCGATAGGGATATTGAAGTTGAAAAGGTATAGATAGGCGTTGAAGATAAGTTTTGGCAAAATCAGACGATGTTCATTGTGTTGAGCATATAACGACTTAAGTGTTGGGTTCAGTAAAAACGATCCTGATTTGAAAAGTTCCCATTCATCAGCGAAAGGGATGTCTATCGAGTACTGCCAAATTTTTATGATTTGTAAAGCTATCAAGACCGCAATGAATGAAAATAATATTTTTTTTACCACATTTATTTCTATCAAATATGTCGAATTTGTATACTAAAAGATATACCTCTTGACCAAACGGATGCGTCAAATTTAGTGTCTCAATGTATGTATGAGATAAAGAAGATACAGTTTACAGATCAAGATTTTAATAGTTTAGTTGAGTTGATGGCTGCGGCTTTTCCGAAGGCGACTGTATACAATCGTGATTACTTAATGTGGCAGTACACTCATAACCCAGATGGGTTTGCTATCGGATACAATGCATTTTATAATAATTCTTTGGTAGCTCATTATGTCGTGCAGCCGTCTAAAATGAATATCGATGGGAATGTTGTTGAGTCTGTTCTTTCGTTTAATACGGCTACTCATCCAGAACATCAAGGCAAGGGCCTTTTTACGAAGTTGGCCAATGCAACATATGAAGAATGTATTAGTTTAGGTAAGAAGCTTGTTGTCGGTGTTGCTAATGCAAACAGTACTCCAGGTTTTACCAAGAAGCTCGGATTCGAGTTGTATGGGCCTCTTGAGGCTAAGCTGACATTTGGATGTGGACCCAAACAAAAGCAAACCTATTTTATGAGCAGGGACTGGAATGTCGAGAGTTTAAGATGGCGATTGTCGCGTCCGAATTCTAAATACTACAGTGTTCTAAAAGAAAACACTTCGACTTATTTTGCGCCAAGCGGTCAGTACGGAATATTAGCGATACTGGGTTCTTTTGGAGAAAGTAGGTTTTTGGATCTGAGTCGACCTCCAAAGATTAGAAATCCTTTAAATGTTTGGATTGGGATCGAAGCTAATTATGAGGCGTCTTCAGAAGGTTTTCGAATTCCTAAAAAGTTGAGGCCGTCGCCGTTGAACTTCATAGTTAAGAAACTGAATTCTTCTTTGATAGTTCCGAAACGAGATGAAATCCTTTTTCAGTCTATCGATTTTGATGCATACTAACTTGTTTTGCAGCAATTGCGTTATTTTGCGTTTTTATAGAATAACCTAGCTTTTCTGATAACCTACACACTTATGGTCAGTTTTTTTTCTTCAATATATAGACAGCGATTCTTAGTTTGGAACCTTGTAAAAAGTGATTTTAGAAATCGGTATATTGGTTCCATGTTAGGGATGCTTTGGGCATTCTTGCTTCCATTGATGAACGTATTCGTAATGTGGATCGCGTTTGAATTTGGGTTTAAGGCTTCGCCGAAATCCGGAGTACCTTTTATTCTGTGGTTAGTTACTGGTATGTTTCCATGGATGTTCTTTTCTGATTCAATTCAATCAGGTACGATGTCTATCGTGGAAAAATCATTTCTCGTTAAAAAAGTTGTTTTCAGTGTCGAGTTACTTCCACTGATAAAAATCTTAGCGGCAGGAATTCCTTTTGTCTTTTTGTTGGGAGTAATGTTTTTATTATTTGGTTTATACGGCTATTCACCGGATATTTTTTGGCTGCAAATTGTTTACTTTGCGGTTTGTCTTGTTGCGCTGTCGTTTAGTCTAACAATTTTAACGAGTGCTGTAGTGGTTTTTTATAGAGACTTGGGGCAAGTTATTTCAATGGGTCTTCAGTTAGGATTTTGGGCAACACCGATATTTTGGTCTCCAGAACAACTTCCAGAAAAATTAAGCATTTATAACTTTTTAAACCCGGTAAGTTATGTGATTAGTGGTTTTCGAGATAGCCTAATTAATAAAATTTGGTTTTGGGATAACCCTACGCAGACTTTGTACTTTTGGGCGTTAGTGTTTTTTGTTATCTTTTTTGGTCAACACTTGTTTAGCAAGTTAAGGCCACAATTTGCGGATGTGCTATAATGTCTACTCAAGTTAATGCCATTGAAGTTAAAGCACTTAAAAAAAGTTATAAACTATATAAAAAGCCTAGTGATCGTTTAAGAGAGATTTTGCATCCATTTCGAAAGAAATACCACACTCAATTTGAAGCGCTGAAAGAGATAAGTTTTGAAATTCCTAGAGGGCAAATCCTTGGCATTATCGGAAAAAATGGAAGTGGAAAATCAACGCTGTTAAAAATATTAACCGGCATACTAACTCCTACTTCAGGGTCGGTGATGGTTAATGGTAAAGTTTCAGCTTTGCTAGAGTTAGGAGCTGGTTTTAATCCAGAATTGACGGGATTGCAGAATATATTTTTGAATGGTTCCTTGATGGGGTATTCAGAATTAGAAATGTCTACCAAATTAAATGACATACTAAGCTTTGCTGATATTGGTGAGTTTGTTCATCAGCCTGTTCGGATGTATTCAAGTGGCATGTTCGTGCGTTTAGCATTTGCGGTCGCTATCAACGTGGATCCCGATATACTAATTGTGGATGAAGCGTTGAGTGTTGGCGATATAAGATTTCAGCAAAAGTGTTTACGTAAGATTAGAGAGTTTTTTGAAAGAGGTAAAACCGTTATTTTTGTGGGTCACGATTTAGGCACTATTAAGAACTTCTGTACGCATTGTATTTGGCTTAACGAAGGTAGCTTGATTGCCAGTGGCACCCCTCAAAATGTGACGAATGATTATACCTCGTTTATGGTTTATGGAATGACCTCTGATGTAAAAGATTCGCAGGTACTGGATGTAGGCCAATGGATTGATTTAAGCGGATTTGAGTCGTTTGGTGATCGAGAGGCACTTATCGAGGCTGTTCGTATAAAAGATGAGAATGGTCTAACACCAGCTTTGTTCATGGGTGGAGAACAAATATCCTTAGATTTAAAAATATCAGCTAAGAGTTTCCTTGCGAATCCAATTTTAGGGTTCGTGGTAAAGGACAGATTGGGTAGACATATTTTTGGTGGAAACAGTTATGTAAATGAAACCCCGATAGAGTCTATTCCTCCAGGTAGTCATACCTACCAAATAAATTTTAAATTTCCACATATCACAAATGGGGACTATGTTTTAACATTATCCTTGGCGCAAGGAGATCAAGAAGACCACGTGCAAAAGCATTGGATACATGATTGTTTTATATTTAAAGTGGCGAACCCCGCCTTAAAATATCATAACGGTGATGGTTTAGTGTTTAGTCAGGGGTTGAGTTTTCTTCGTACGCAATGAAACTAAAGAGACAAAATACGTTTTAACTTGCGAAGTGCCCGTATAATGAGAGTTTCAATTTTGCCTGTAGCTGAATAAGTCTTTAATGAGCTAATTTCGTTTTTTTGATTCGTAATAGTTAGATTAAGATTTTGAATTGTCTCTGCATAAGAGTGTACGAGATCATTAAAAACCCGGCTATCGGAAGTACCAATGAGTTGCAATAATGAATTGAGTTGCCTTATGACTATGTTTAAATCTCTATTTATTTTCATACAAAAACGAACGCTTTTGATTTTAATATTTTTTCCGCCGGGGATAAAATAGCTAATATCTGCGGCACTCATACTTATAAAAGAAAAGATATTTTCATTTTCAGATTTTACTCTAAAACCCTTGGCAATTCTTAATTCTGCAGTGGGTACCAGATATAGAGAATCGTCCTCCAACTGAAAAGTAATATCCTTCATTTCGCAAAAAGCGGGCTGATTCGTAGGGCTAAAACCTAACTTAGTAATAGCAAATGGCTGGGTTGATTGCATATTGTAATAAGTCCAACTGTCTTCGCCATTTAAATATAAGTGAAATTTATTAGGAGATAAACTATCCTTTTCATCCAAAAACCAAAGGGCAAATTGGGCTACATCGAAGCCTTGACCCACGCTTGCAGAAGGTATTTCTATTTTTTCTTGAGACGAAATCTGATCTGATCTTTTAGATACATTTACGTATTGGTAAACTTCAGCACCATCACGATTTTTTAAAGCATTTTGAACTTCGGATGAAAAATTTTGATAATGGTTTTTGAATTCTGTTTGAGCTGGCGTACATTGAGTATGAAGCCACTCTATGGGAGTGAGTCCGGCCCGATTTAGTAGTTCCAAAATGCTTTTCTTTGTAAAGAATCTTATGTGAGTATTGTCTAATAAGCCTAAATTCTGGTAGTCGAAATTACCTTTCAGTAAATTTATCACAATCGATGAGTGAGCGATGTTAGGTATTGAGGTTAACATTGTTCCTTGGGGTTTTAGGAGCTGGGTAGCTTTTTTTAAAGCCTCCCACGGGTCGTACAGATGCTCTAAAACATCCGAAAAAATAATGTGATCAAAAGTTTGACCAATTAATTCTTCATACCAAGGGTTAGTGTCAATGTTCCCAACAATAATTTTCTCACAATATCGCCCGGCTAACTCAGCAGATTTGGGATCTAGCTCGACAGCGGTAACCGAACACATCAGTGTCTCCTTAAAGTACCTTGTCATGTATCCAGTAGCGGGACCAAATTCTAACACTTTTGAATTTGGTTGAATTCTTTGCGCGATTAAGGAGAGAGAGGTTGTTAGCGAGAAATCGATCTCAGAATCATATTTATCCACGCTTGAGAGAGTACCAGACAGATTATTCTGATCCAAGTAAAAACAGCTTTTTTTGGAGATAAAATATTTGAATTACTAACAAAATTAGTGAATTTGACATGAAATATTTTACCGAGCTATGGTATTCCCATTGGGGGTGGAAAATGATGAATGATGAAAGACTACTAGTTGCTATCCCTGCATATAGATGCGCCGATCAGGTGGGGCGAGTTTTAAATCAAATGGTCCCTAAAATCACAGACTTCGTTGCTGAAGTTCTCGTTCTAGACAACCACAGCCCAGACAATACTTTAGAGCGTGCAATTGAAGGCGCAAAAAATAATCCCCATATTCAGATCACTGTTGTTAGAAATAAAGAAAATTATAATTTGGGCGGAACTCATAAAGTCGCTTTTCAGTATTGTTTAGATAAAGGTTACGGTGGCGTTATCATTCTTCATGGTGATGATCAGGGCGCCATAGAAGATTTTTTTCCTGTATTAACCTCAAAAAAATATCTAGAGTACGATTGTGTTTTAGGAGCGCGTTTTAAAAAGGGCTCGAAAATTACTGGGTATTCTAAATTTAGAATTTTTGGAAACTTAATTTTTAATTGGATATACAGTTTGGTTGTTTTTAAGTCTGTTTCGGACATGGGATCGGGACTGAATTTGTATAAGACATCAATTATACAAGCTGGTTTTTACAAGTTCATGCCAGATGATTTAACATTTAATAATTGTATGCTACTGGCTACCTATGCGCATAATATGAAAGTTCATTTTGAACCCATTTCATGGAGAGAAGAGGACCAGGTTTCTAACGCTAGTTTGTTTAATCAGTCCAAAAAGTTAGTTAGGTATCTGCTACTATATGTTTTTAACAAAAAGACGTTTTTTGATGATAAATTTCGAAATATAAAAAGAGATAGCTACCTTTGCGAAGTCATATTTTCAAATCGAGATTCGAAATAGGAATGAAAATGGAAAAAGTGTTAATTACAGGGGGCGCAGGTTTTATCGGATCGCAGTTGGGTGCCTCGTTACACCGCGATGGCTATGATGTATGCCTTGTTGATAATATGTCTGACGGTCATGAAGACAATCTTATTGTAGATGGAAAACGCTTCGAGAATTTTATTTTGGACGATGTTCGAGATAAAAATTTTGGCGATAAAGTTAAAGACGTAGATACGATATTTCATTTTGCTGCGACATCGTCTTTGCCAAAGTGTCAAGCGAACGCGGTGAGTGCATACGACAACAATGTTTCAGCTCTTGCGAATGTCTTGGAAGCGGCTCGGTTACACGGTGTTCGAAGAGTTATTTTTTCGTCGACCTCCGCAGTTTATGAAAATACAACGGATTCTATCTTTGAAGAGTCTGCAATAGTGTCGCCGGATTTAATATATTCTTCAACAAAATACACTGGCGAACAAATGTGTCGAGCATTTGCTTCCACTTACGGGTTAGATATTATTGTCGCTCGTTTTTTTAATGTCTACGGTGAGCATCAAGATATTCATAGATTGATTCCTCCCTTTGTGGGTTATTTGGCTAGGGAGGTCTATTTTAATCGAAGACCTACTTTGTTTAACAATACGGACGCTAAACGCGATTACGTTAATTTCAAAGATGTTTTGAATTGTTTAAAGTTAATGATGAATTCGAAAGACAAATTCGCTGGCGATGTATTTAACGTTTGTAGTGGGGTCGGTTACTCAGTTCCCGAAATTGTAAAAATTTATGAAGCTGTTGCCGGTAAGAATATTCAACCAGAATATAAAGACCCTTCTCAGTTTTGGGATAAATTTCCCGAACTTTACGCTGGCCGGTTACCGTTAAAACGCGAAAGAACAAAAAAAGAAGTTTACAAAAATTCTATCGGTTCCACTGAGAAGGCAAAAAAACATTTTGGCTTTCAGGCTAAGGTATCTTTATCTGAGGGATTGAAATCAGTGCATGCGTATTGTGAATCGCAATTTGCTCGGTCGGGAAACAAATAGATGGAACTTATGCTGTTAGCCGCAGGACGCGGTAGTCGATTTGCTGAGAAGGGTATCACAATACCCAAACCCTTGGTGTTGTTTCAGGAAAAACCATTGTTTTGGTGGGCCGTCCAAAGTGCTTTGAGCAGTGGTATGATAAAGAATGTTCATTTTACTATTTTGGAAGAACATATTTTTACCCACAGCATTGATGAGGTAATTCGCCATTATTTTCCGCTAGCTAAGTTGCACGTTTTAAAGAAATTAACTCAGGGAGCCGCGGAAACGGCCGCTGAGTCGCTAGAAGGGATCGATCCATTCTTGCCCATTTCTATTCTGGATTGTGATCTTGCTTTTGGCCTAAGCTCAATACAGGCAAAAAAAATCGATTTTACAAATAATCAGGCGACTGCGGTTTTATGTACTTTCCAATCTAGTAACCCGGCCTATTCTTATGTCCGATTTGATAAGAATAATAATGTGGAAGGGGCTGTTGAAAAGCAGGTCGTTTCCAGTCACGCAATTGCTGGAATGTATTCTTTTGCAAGTGCAGAAGTGTATCTTCGTTACTATCAAAAGTACGCTAAGATTTGTAGTTATAAAGAGCTTTATATAAGTGGTCTTGTTGATTTGATGGCCCAAGAGAAAAATCGTGTATTAACTGCGGATATTTTTCCTCATATCTCAATGGGAACTCCTGAGGAACTGGCTCGAATAGATAGCCAAGTTGTTCAAACTCTAAGTTGGTATAAACCATGATTCCATTTATTTTCAGTATCGCCTTCTTTTTATTGGCACAAATTATTCGAACGATTCGTTGGCAAACACTTCTTCCGAAATCGTCACTTGTTAAGAATCATCGACTGTTGACCTACCTTTCCGCTGGAAGTCTGCTAAATGCATTTGTTCCGTATCGGTTAGGTGATGTGGTTCGCGTGGTTTTGGCTTCTAAAGTTGAGAAGATTCAATTCTCGTCCGTTTTTGTATCTGTTGTTGTTGAGCGTGTTATTGATTTAGCTTTTCTATTTTTGATTGCTGTTGTCTTGCAGTTTTTTAATTCGGAGCTGTTTCCTTGGGCTGATTTTAAATTTTTACTGATGCCGTCGGTAATTGTTGGGGTTTCACTCGTAATTGGTTGGATGGTGGCCACAAACAAAGTGGCGCGTAAAGCCATCTATTTTTTTAGTAGTATTTGGAACTCTGTTATTCAGCTTTACATACTAGACTTTTTTTGGCAGTTTCACTTGAGTATTAAGCATAGAGCGTTTTTCACAAAAACATTTTTAGCTCTGACTCTGTTTATGTGGCCCAGTTATTTTGCTTCGTACTACTTTCTTTGGCTGTCTTATAAAACAATGAACCCTGCAGATGTGTTTTCACTATTTCATGGAAGTCCTTTCGGTGGTTTGCTAACGACAGAGACCGCAGCTGGATTTTCTGCCGTTGAAATTGCAAAAGTTGTAATTGTCATTTCGTTTCCATTTGTGGTTTCGTTGGCCTATTTTGTCTTTCGAACATTGACGTTTCGAAAACAATATAGGATTCGAAATGTTTTTGAGAAAATATCGAGTGTTTCGTCATTGTTTCGTTTAGGTCATCCAACAACTTTTAAAAACTTTGACGAATATCGTGTATTTTTGAATTCGCATTTTAGTTGTGCAGACACTGCGATTGAAAGTTTAGGTAAGTCTACATTTGATGGCAGTCAAATCGTGCGAGTATTTCACGGCGGATCTGATGCTATAACAGCATTGATTCAGAAGAATGAGAATCTGGTTATTCGTAAATTTGGAAAAGGATCTTCGGCATCCAAGCTAAATGATCAAGTTCAGTGGCTGAAGTCGGCAAAAAGAGAAGGTATCGTGCCAGTTGCTAACATAGAACATACATTTCAGTCCGATACCGTTTTTTACTATGAAATGGCCTACGAAGCTGGGGCTGTCGATATGTGGGAGTATCTTCATACTTTAGACGAAGCAAAGTCTAAAGAAATATTGGATAGCGTTTTCACAAAAATATCGGCACATCATTCTAAATATTTAAATGGACCTCAGCGTCCAGACTTACTTGAACAATATTTCAAAATTAAAGTATTTCCCCATGTTGGTATGATTCGCGACTTTGTTTCGCAGTATTTCGATTTGGAATCATTCCAAGTGAATGGAACGTCATACAGTTTTAATGAATGGGATTTTCTTTTAAATCCAAATATTTTTTCGAAATTTACTCGTCTCACACAAACAAATATCCACGGTGACTTGACTATTGAAAATATAATTGCATTTTCCAAACAGAACAATTTCTGGTATTTTATTGATCCTAATCCAGACTCTGTTTTTAAAGTCGACGCCATGGATTGGGGCAAGTTATTTCAGTCTTTGAACTTGGGCTATGAGTTTTTAAATCGCGGTGTTGACGCCAGGATTGATAGATATGGAATTTCTTTTTTTAGCCCCAAAACCGGGAGATTTGACGTTTTATTTAACTATTTTAAATCTAGGTTGACTGAACAGCATGGCGAGCAAGCTGTTAAAGAAGCATACTTGCATGAAATCATTCACTATCTAAGATTAATTCCCTATAAATTAAAAAAAGATCCAGAATCCGGCCTGGTTTTTTTCGGTTGCACCTGCCTTTTAATTCGAAAATATCGGGAGCTTTATGGCGATACTTAAAGCCATTTTTGTTGATTTTGACGGTACGTTAGTAGATTCCGAATTGGCAAATGCTCATGCTTATCGTTTGGCCCTTCAAGAGGTAGGCATCTCTTGTTCTTTGCAAACATTGGAAAGTTTAATTATAGGAAATCATTGGAGTCAGTTTTTACCTAAGATTGTTGGGGCTGGTTACTCTGCCGAGTTGGGGCAAGATATAGCAACCCGAAAGAAAAAACAGTATTCCACATTTTATCACAGTATTAATGTGAATATTCCGCTGGTAAAACTACTAACCAATTTGTCGCCGAATATCTCGTTGGCTGTCGTTTCAAATGCGTCGCAGGACTCCATAAATGATATTCTGGCTGCTAAGGAACTAGGCCAATTGTTTAAATTTGTCATTGGTAGTGAAGATTTCAAGAAAGGAAAGCCTGATCCAGAGCCTTACGTTTTAGCCATGAAAAAATTAAATATTTTGCCTGACGAATGTTTAGCCATTGAAGATAGCGAAGCTGGTTTTCAATCTGCGACTGCGGCCGGTATTAAAATATTAAAAGTACAAATCAGTTAACTCCTAGGCGGGTATTCAATTGATCTTTTAATTGTATAAATATTTTTTCAAAGTAGTTATAAGACACGTAACTTAATAAAAAGAGAACAATAAGTCCCATTATCCAAGCCAATAGATCGGGCATAATTTGCTGTAAGCTTTTTGCTAGGGGATTTGTGAAAACCTGGATTAAATATATTGAATAGGTGTATTTACCAAATTTAGCGATACGCCATTTGAAATTATTTTCCAAATGAACGGAGAAGAAAGTCAATAGCAAGGACGGAATGCCCCAAGCAATAAATCTAGGGATAAAACGAAAAAATGCGGGTGCATCCTCATACATGATCCACATTCGATAAATACCGCCCGTTTCATAACCCCAGTCTTTACCTAGAGCCGCAACAAACATAAGGAAAATCGAAAAGACAAATCCCGCCAAATTAAACAGATAAGACGGAGGTTTAAATTTATTTTTAAGCATGCAGTAACACTGCTAGATATCCGGCTAAAAATTCCAGAATAATAGGTGCTCCGTAATAAAAATTAAAAGAATGGCAGGCTGCTATGGATATAAAAATTGTTAGTGTCGGGAAAAGTATTTTTTTGTTTATGAGAATACCAAGAGCAACCAGCAGATAAAAGAAAAGCTCAAACCGTAGTGTCCATCCTATTCCGATAATAGGATCGATATAGCCATTGTCATAAATAGGAAACAAAAATATAGATTAGACTTCTTTCGTGACCTCTT
>DDVI01000131.1 GCA_002345205.1 Bdellovibrionaceae bacterium UBA2316
GTACGGGCGCTGTTTGGTTAAGCATGGAGGTTTTTTATGAAAATAGTTTTAGCTTCGGTTCTTTTAACTGTAATATTTTGCTCAGGCGCAAGCGCAAAAGAATTAGTTTGCAGCGTGACTACCACTACATCGGGCGCTACAAATTTTGATAAGAGAATTTTCTCTGGTCGTGTAGATCAAGGTGAGCAAATATTCGTTAATACAAATACTTTCGCTGCCAGAAAATTAAAAGCCAGCGAAATAACTAATCCTAAAGATTTCGATAAGTATTTTGTTATTACGCCAGGTTTAACTGATAGTTTAATTTTCATGGCTATTGGAACTTGGGATGCATCTCAGGTAGGAAAACCATCAATGATGCCAGATCAACTTCATATCTATGGCGCAAAGTCAGAACCTGGTGTTAGTGTAATGTCAGAGTCTAAAAGACTCGCCATCCAATGTATCGGTCGTTAAACACTACCTAAAAACTCAAATTATGATCAAAAAGGTTCAGCGATGTTGAACCTTTTATCTTTGAATCCATTTTAAACTATCTGCGATTAATCTTGGCCGTTGACAAATAGTGCATTTTAATGCACTATTTGAAAATGAGGCTAAAGCGCACTCCCGAATACATTGAATGGTATGAATCACAGCGACCCAAGGAAATGGCGCAAATTGCTAAACGCTTGGCTAATATCGAAGAACATGGACATTTTGGAACTAATAAGGACTTAGGCGATTTTTTATCAGAACTAAAGTGGGCAAATGGTCGTCGGGTTTACTATTCACTTATGGAAGACGAAAATGGCGATCTTACACTTTTAATACTTGGAGGAAACAAGAATGGGCAAGACTCAGACATCAAAAAAGCTCGGAAAATTCTCAAAAAATACATTGAAGGCTAAGCCTGTTGTAAAACCACGCCTTAAAGTGAGTGCTGCTGCTTATGATTATTCTGCTGCTTCAGATCTTGCGAATCGCAAATTTATTTCCGCAGCAATTGCGGATGCTTTATTAGACGGTGATGCGGACGCAATTCGTGAGATCTTGGTTTCCCACTTAGAGCAAGTTCATAGAGACCAATTTTTTAAAGATGCGGGCATTTCGAGACGAACTTTATTTAAGTTAATGGAGCCGAACGCGAACCCTACTCTGGAAAGCCTAGCAAAAGTTTGCAAGGCGTTAGCTGAAGCAGCTTAAATCGCTGTCGAACCTTCTTTCGTGAAGTTCCATCTGAAGTCAAAGCCCGCGTCAATTTTGAATACGTAATCATATTTTTCTGAGCGGAGGCCGCATTTCCCGCCATCACCAAAACCATCGTTTTTAGTTGGCCCGCCATAGCAAGCATAACTGCAATTTTAATTATAGCCGCGACAAATTTTATCATACGATCGAACCATCACTTTCACAGCGCCGAATAGCCATGGCTACCGTTGACCGCCGAATATTGTATTTTTCGGCAATCTGACGCTGGGTAAAACCCTGTTCCCGATAAAGTTTTGCCAGCTCAAGGGGATTGGGCGTTGTTTTTTTCCACTGAACCGCATAAGCTCGTTTAAGAGTTAACTCGGTTGGTTCGACTACATTAGCCTCGGGCCTACCAATTTTTCTTATAAAGTTAATAATTACAATAACTTAGGAAATTCAGGGTGCCCAATACGGGTGCCCTGGGTGCCCGTTTTTATTCGATCAAGACTTGGGAGTGATGAGGCAGATTCCGATAGGAGCTGTACATGGAAATTACTCCCACAAATCAACGTATCAAAGGAACTTACTACATCAGAGTGCGCTCTGCTGGTTGGTATGTGTGGTACAAATTTTATGAAGACGGAAAGTCTCAGAGAGAGAAAGTCGATCAAAAAGCAACTCGTGATTTGGGATTCAAAAATGAAATGTCGGTTGAACAAGCCAAGGCTCACTGTGTTCAACTCAATAAGGAACGCTCTCTACGTCGTGAAAAAATCAGACGTGCCGCCAAACGAGTCACTGAATTAAAAACTATCAATGAAACTCTGTTTCCACAGAGTAGAGTCGAAGAATTCCAAGCTCTTCTGTCTGAAGAAAACTTTGGATCTGATGTTCATTTGAAAAAACTAAATTCACATTTCAATTTCATACAAAATCTATGCAATGATCTTCGCATCCTCCCCGATGAATACAAAGAAAGTTCAAAGAAAATCTACAAGTATTTCATAAAAAAGAAAGTCAGCCCTAACTACGCAGGCAGATTAATTTCATTACTCAACCGCTGGGGTAAATTTGTTTCTAAAATTAATGGTAGCTACTTTGATGAAGTCTCTGTCCCTCGTGGTAGAGAAAGATCTGCCATCGCTGATGCTCAACAGACAAAATCTGGGAAAGACACAGAGCTTGGTGTTCGCACAGAATCGAGACCACTCACACCTGATATTTTGACTAAAGCAAAAGATAAGTTGAAACCAGAGCAGTATAACTGGCTCTTGCTCTCTGTGTGGTTTGGCCTCAGACCTGAAGAAGTTGAGTTATTACAAGACCCCAAAAGATTTAAAATTGAATTCTATCCGAAAAAGAAAGTTCAAGTTCTTCACGTTTATCAATCAAAACTTCAATCAATATCGGCTGACAAACGCTGGAAATTCATCCCCATAATTTTTCCTGAACAGCAGCATTGCTTGGACATTATTACCAGCCAAAACTTTAAAAAACCAATTTATAAGATCATGAGAAAATATATTGGTAATGGCATTACTTTATACGGCGGACGTAAAGGTTTTGTTGATTTAATAATGTCTTTGCTCTTTGTGATCTTCATGATGTAAAAAATGGAAATGATGCATTCAAATTAGCCGTACCAGAGGGCTACATCGATGCATGTAAGTCTTCACAGGATTTCTGTATCAAACAGTCGGCTCATTTTCCAGAAACTTCTAAAACTGTCGCATTTTTCTTAAAGCCCGTGGAATGGAAAAAATCTAATAATGGTAAGAATATTTTTGAGATCAAAACGTATCTGATAGCGCAAGTTGCCGAAGGTAACTCGTTGAAAGAGTTTGAATCAGACAAAAAGATAATTCTTACCCAAAACGGAAAAGTTCCCGATAGCTCAAAACCTCGAACAGACTACAAATATGGCGAGCCTTACAATCTGGGTATATTTGCAGAAGAAAAAGACTATGTTGCCTTTGGGGCCATTACAAATGCTACACTGCCGAATCAACCTGAGAATAAAATATACATGGCATCGGCAAATATATACATCCGGATGAAAAACACCCGCGTGATGAGTCTCTACATTTTTAATCGGGTAAAAAAAGACGATGCGACTTTTATTAAGTCATTTACTAAAAACTGGCTCGATTGTTTGAAAAAAAATAAGTAGAAGTACTGTCTAGAGCTTAACCCCTTTCCTTCTAAATCACTCCAATAAACAGCAATGCTCAGAAAATCTGGGCATTGCTGATTTTGAAATGATCTTCATATTCTTTAACGGCTGTGGCTATGGTGGCCCTCCTCACTTTAAAGCGTTTTGAAATTTGCGGTTGCGTGAGCCCCTCAATCCAATAAAGACGGGCTAACTCCTCTAAATTTGGCTTTACTTTCTTCCACTGAACCTTGTAAGCTCGTCCTATGCT
>DDVI01000060.1 GCA_002345205.1 Bdellovibrionaceae bacterium UBA2316
TCCCAACACATTTGGAACGATATCTCTCTATGGAGGTTAAGATAATGTAAAATTGTAAATTTTCACCTGTATCGGTTTTTGACAGGTAAAAACGACAATGCCCTTTAAATGCGATTAAATTGCTTTATAAACTAAATTCTTCGTCCTGTTCGATTTGGCTTAATACCCAGTCGAACTGACCCAAGGTAACTTTTGTTCCACAAAATTCACAAATCCCGCTCATTTCGATTTTAAGCTGGGCTCCACACGAAGGACACAGGTGGAAATCTTGAGTTTTAGGCGACTTCTGATTGTTATTGATCCCTTTTATGAAGGTCCAATACTCTGAAAAGTGCACCGGTCGACGTTTATTACCCCGAATAACTTTGCCCTCTTTATCTAGTGTATAATCGATCATTTGAGCAAAAATACGGAAAGTAAAACTAGCATAGTACTTATCTTTATACACCGCTATCGGTTCAAGCTTTTCCACTTTTGGATTTTCAATATGATTCGTTTGGCCATTACGTTTGAAGTCTTCTATCCAGAACATATGGGTATGGAACAACGTATCTGTTTCATACGGACGTGCTAAATTCCAGTTTTTTTGTGACCATGCTTTCTGAAGTTCAACAAAAATCTGCTCCGCACGCAGCTGCAGATGTTCATAGCTATCTTTTAAAACTACATCATGAACAATTCTATTTTCAACCAGTGGATCTTTGATCGTCGGCAGATGCACACCATAGTCAACTAAACTTAGCGACGTCAGTTTGTTTTCAATCGACGTAGTTTCCTTAAGTACGTCTTTAGTAGATTCTATTTCAAACACGTACCACAGAAAGCGACCATTCTGATTAGATTGATTGCAGCTACGACACACTCCAGAGATTGTTTCCGTAATTGGAGCCCCGCAGTTAGGACAACTATGAGCCGTCATTTGCTCTGGCGGCTTGGAAAGGGCCTTCAAGGACTTTTTTAATTTCCAAATTTCCGAAGTTTTAAAGCGAGTACTTTGGTTTTTCGCATCAACTTCGGTGTAATTAGCACTAAATTTTACTTCAATCGTCATTTCATTTTTTTGGGCGCTAATCGCAGCCCGGGAAATGGCGCA
The DNA here is from genome assembly GCA_002345205.1 of Bdellovibrionaceae bacterium UBA2316. GTDB lineage: Bacteria > Bdellovibrionota > Bdellovibrionia > Bdellovibrionales > Bdellovibrionaceae > UBA2316. The sequence continues at coordinate 1,094 of DDVI01000060.1, forward strand.
ATTACCGATAACCACGCCATCCACGCTTTTTAATCTGGCATCTTTCCCCAAAAACTTAGGATCAAAGAACGCGGATAAGGTTTCTAATTTATTGGCCCCACGGCCTTCATGATAGGTGTGGTACAAAGAAAAAATAAAATCCTTAAATATCGGGAACGAGAAATTAGGATCTTGTTCAATTATTTTAGTTACATAGTCTCGAGTGCGGTTAAGAACCATTGGACGATAGGCTTCTGTTCCATATGAAGAGTAGTAATCTTCATATTGATTATTGCGTCTGTAATACAGATACACCGCAACCGCGAAAATCAAAAGCATCGGGATACCCACTTTAGGATAGCGAATCACCAAGCGTAGAATAATTCCTAAAATATCAAATAAAAAACCAGCGTCCCCGCCGCCGCCGCCACTTGAACGATAGCCTCCGCCTGAACTACGCGATCCACCGCCATAGGAATCTCCACCACCAACGCGTGCATCCGCTTCGATTAGGCATAAAAATATAAAACCAAATACATATGAAAAGCGATACAAACTTAGCCACTTCATTCATCATCTCCACTGTAGGAGTGAACAATTTCATTTTCATCATCTTCATTTGGCCACTTTTCATGCCAGTAAACGCCAAAACTGCGAATCATTGAACCAACGGATTCACTTAGATCCTTACCTGTAAATGAGACTTTAAAATCGCTCGTAAAAGATTGAAGTTCTTTTTCAGTTAATTTTTCTTTTACTCCCCTATCACATAACAATAGGCATTCATTTTCCCAACGCGAATATACAACTAACAGGCCTGATCTTTGGCGCGTGTTATATACTCCCATATTTTGAAATTCCCTAGCAGCATAGTTTTTTAGACTTTTGATTTTTACTTTTTTGGGGATCAAAAACTTAATGAGGCCTAGCTTCATGAAAAGTATGTAGCAGAGCCCAATTAAAAACAAAGACTCGATCGCAACGATATCGTACGCAAATGATTCATTCCATAAAACGGTTGCGATCCAGAATATTTCCACAAGCAACAAAGTATAAAACCAAAAAAAACTGTAATAAGACTGAGTACGCTTTTTAATTAATATCACCAATTCCACTTGGGTTTTGGCTTCAAATTCTTCCACACAACGAGTAATTATTTGTTTTGGATTCATATTTAGATTGTGTCCGTCTTTGACCAAAGCCAATGATCAAATAAAATAAATGATGTCATCGCTTCAAGTACCGGGATTGCTCTTGGAACAATACACGGATCATGTCGGCCCTGCTTAGCTACATCCAAGATTGACGAGGTTGGTTTAAAAAAAACGCGAAAACGAATAGTTTGGCCAGTAGAAATACCACCTTGAATACCGCCATATTGGCTGGTTTTCTGAGTTGAGTGAAATTCAGTTCCCGGTTTTTCAATACTTGCAAAACCTTCGGCAAAATCAACACCAAGGGTCGCACCTAAACTCATCGCGGCTGATGCTAGATCAGCTTTTAATTTATGAAATACAGGCTGCCCCAAAGAGGCCGGAGGATTTTTCACTAAAACCTCGGCAACGCCGCCGTAGGATTCACCGTTGCCTTTTGCTAATTCTAATTTCTGGCCAATAAATGCGGTGTCTCGATACGGAAAGCGTGCTGGAATTTTATCGATATCCGCGCGACTTGATTTAGCTGTTATGTTGTCGTCACAAAACCATTCGCCAATCTGACTTACCCATCCAACAACGTCCGTTTTGGGAGAAACCTTTTTCAAAGCTTGCTCACACAATGCACCCGCAATCACTCGAGACAAAGTTTCCCGTCCCGAAGATCGCCCGCCCCCGCGATGATCGATATGACCAAACTTATCCTGCCACACTTTTTCCGCATGGCCATGACGAGGTTGGTTTTTAATCTGATCGTAATCTTCACTACGAGCATTTTGATTATAGACTAAACCACAAATCGGAGTGCCTAATGTTTTACCTTCAAAAATACCACTGACTATTTCTAACTTATCAAATTCCTTTCGCGCTGACACCAGGTCCGAAGTACCTGGTTTACGACGGTCTAAGAAATTTTGAACTTCATTTACATCTATTGTTACACCGGCAGGGAAACCGTCAATGAGAGTACCCATTGCGCGCCCATGGCTTTCACCAAACGTATGCATTTGAATTCGTCCACCAAAACTATTTGCGCTCATCAAATTGACTCCAAAAAATTTGTTGGCCTCGTCCCTGTTCTTTAAACATCTCTAGTCCGGAAAAATAAGGGATATTGTTTTCTTTAGCCAACTCTAGACCCATTGAATTTCCACCATAGCTTAAATCGAAAACAGATTTAATAGTACAATTTTTTGGCATTTGAGTGAGCAAGCTACGCGGAGCCGCCCAAATTAATATATCGATTTCTTTAATTCCTTTGGGCAACTTGCCATCGCGCGAGGCAACTAGGTGCACATTTGGAACCTCGCTCTTAATCGCTGGTACCACACCGCCACCACCCCATAATACGATAATCAATTTCTGAAGATCTTTTTTAAAAACATCGGCAGAAATTTGATTTAATGTTTTGATCAACCCCATTGTATCTGTATTAGCGATATGGGCAGCTCCACGACTATCAATATAAAGAGTGTTTACAGACTTAATTTTAATTTCGTTTTTTGAGCGAGGATAGTAGCGACGATAAGCCGCTTCTTTAAATGGAGACGTCACTGATGCCGCTCGCAGACCAATTTCTTCAAGGAAGTCCATCGCTTCGTCGAATTCTTTTTCTTCAATCTTGATTCCGTAATACGGCATATTTCGTTTCTTCATAAATTCATAGTGAAGAACCGGCGAAAAACTGTGATAAATTGGGTTTCCAATCACTGCCGCGAAGTGATTCACTGGGTCTGAAAACAAAAACGTATCCAGCAAGGTCGGTTGATCTGGTACTGGTGAAAACCCATCATTTACAAAGTTCAAAACTTGTTTTGAAAGCATGAATTGTCTAAACCACTGCCAATCACTGTTCTTGTTATTCTCGTCGCTTCGGGGAAAGATCAAACGTCCAGAGGGATTTTTGCCAAACCAATCATACAGCTGCTTTAGTTCTACAAATGACTGAATAACCGGTGAACACTTTACAATCGCTTTTGATTTTGTCTTAACCAAACCTTCTAATGTCTTTATATTCTCTGTTAGCGCTGGCCTATGACAGGAAACTATCAATTTTTTCTTTATAGCTACGGACGCTTTCGAAGTAAGTGAATCTAGAATTTCGGTAAGGTCGGCATCGACATCGATCGCGTAAAATGAAGACAGTAAATCAGTCAGTTCTTTTAAGTCATGAATATTGTCTTTCCTGAATGACAGAATCATTTTAGATTTTTTTCCGTATATTTCGACGAGTCTATAAATCTCTTTAGCCGAAAATAAATCGGTACGGAATTCAACAGTATCATAAACGACGCGGCTATTTACATTGTAAGGATTTAAAGTCAGGACCCCTTTTCTTTTTTTAGTCGTTCTAAAAAGAAACTCTTTAAATAGGTTTTTCTCTTGAGCTAAAATTCCTTTTTTTGATACGGTTTTGCCTTCTATTATCGACATGCCCTCTGGCATGTCATAGATGAAATCTGCTTTCTCAAAATATTTTTTATTTCTTTTTTCAAATCGCGAAAGGTAGTCATCAAGCGGTTTCAACTTAGGATCAAGCGCAGGCCGATTCAGAAATATGCGGCCATCGGCATCCGTCGTACGACGAACCCAAATGCAAATTACGTCTTCGGGTAGGTTTTCTAAGTTATAGCCCGCACCAAGGGAAACGATAACATCTTTTTTATTCAGAATTAATCGAGCGGTTTCAACTTCTTTAGAACGAAAATACTCTTCGCCAAAGGTTTCAAATATTTTGTAAACAGGATTAGCCAGCTTTTCCGCGATAACAGAATCTAAATCGAAATATTGAAACTGAGGAAAGTACATTTTTAAGCGCTGTAGAAGTTCAGATTTTCCAACACCTCTATGGCCTATCAGTACTATTTTAATTCTCGTCATCAACTAATCCTAAAATATCCCAGAACTGCGGGAAGCTTTTTCTAACAACATGCTGATTGCTCAGCTCAACCTCAAAACCACCAAAAGCAAACAAAGCCGCGGCAAAGGCCATGCGATGATCATTGTCTGGATCAAATGAAAATTTTTTCGCTTTTAATTTATCGCGACCTTCTATAATCATTCCGTCTGGCAGTGGACTGGCTTGGACTCCTGTTAGCGTCAGTAATTCGTGAGTTTTGGCGATTCGATCTGATTCTTTATTCACCAAATGAGGGGCCCCGTGCAATTTATGAAGCCCTGGGCAAAAACTTAAAAATGCCGCAAGAACCGGAAATAAATCAGGACAGCTTTTAATATTTAACTCAACGAACTTCGGAAGCTCTTGTTTAGCAATATGGAAACCTTTGCTATCAAGCTTGTAAGCCAATCCCCAGTCTTTAAAGAAATTTAAAAATTGAAAATCCGGTTGGCTAAACTTGTTTACACATGGCTTGATTCGCAGCTCACCATACAACAAAGCAAAACACGCAAGCGTGAACAGCGAACTAGCATCGACTTCGGCGTCCAATTTTTTAACAGTGACGCGTTGATTTTCTTCAATAAGAATTCGGCCGGATTCAACGTTGAACTTCATACCCAAACGCTGACACAAAGTTTGAGTTAACTCTAAGAATGACTTTGAAGCCACGGTCTTACCGGTATCTATTATAAATGGACGATTTATATTCCATGAGTTTATCAGAATCGAAGAGGCAAACTGACTGCTTAAGTCTGATTTAACTTTTACGGACGAAGCCTCTTTCCAACCGAGTGAATTCACACTCAGACCGTTGGGAATCAATGTAACAAGAGTTCCCAACTGCTCAAGTGCTTGATATAGATCGCGTTGAGGTCGTGCTAGCAATTTCGCGTGGGCGCGTACAATGTAACGACCAGGTTGTCGACTCAAACGCCCCAGAAAAAATCTCAGCGACGTTCCCCCCGCACCTAAGTCAAATTCATAAAGGCCTTGCTCTAGATCCCGCAGTGCTTGCTGCAAATATAGAACATCGTCCGCTTCCGAGGTAAAATTTAATCTCAAATTTTTGTAATGTGATTGAACAACTAGCAAACGATTAACAATCGACTTTGAATCGTCTATAGAACCATTAAATTTAAACTCGGTTGAGCTAAACTTTAATGCGTTTGTGGCCACGATTTGATCCAATCATTTGTTTTTGTCGCTGATATTCCCTAACTATATCTTCGACAGTCACCGATTCGATTTTTAACTGCCCAGCTCTATTAGGAAACACATACCGCACAAACTGGTTTTCTTTTTTTTTGTCAGCCGCCAGCGCTTTACTGACTTCTTTTGCCGACAAAGAAAATAGATTGCTCGTATAGAATATCCCCAGGACTCCACGCACCACTTCCGAGTCAAAGAAAATCGCTAGGTCCTTATCAACTTTATAACCGCGACTTGAGGCCCACAAGAAATCGAAATAAATACCTAGCAAAACAGTGATACCATGGTGAATCCCAAGTTTTGCCTCCCATACATGCGCAATCGTGTGCCCAAAATTTAATAGATAGCGAATTCCTTTAGTTTCAAAAGGATCTTTTTTTACTATGCTGTATTTCGCATCAATAGCCTGAGGTAAATAGGAAAATAAATCGAGCGTCGCTAATTTTTCCTTAGCTACCTGTTGATAAAATTTAGGAGAATGAATATACGCAATCTTGATCAGCTCACCAAACCCTTCGACCGTGCGGTCAATAGGTTGTTGTTCTAAAAGTGACTTCACCAGAATAACTTTTTGAGCTGGATAAATGGTACCTAGCTGATTTTTGATATCTTTGAAGTTGATTCCATTTTTTCCACCATGAGCACTGTCCATAGCCGACAACCACGTCGATGGCACAAGCACCAATGATAAACCACGCTTTAGAATATGGGACAAAAAGCCACCGAAGTCACCTAAAGTTCCCCCGCCAATAACAACTAGCTTGGTTTTCTTGTTAACTTCAAATTTTCTATTTTTGAAAATCAAATCTAAAGTGCGAGTTAAAGTCGCCATGGATTTCGTCGACTCGGCCCCATCTAGATAAATCAAAACAGACTGTGTATTAAATCCAGAAATATTTTTCTTCAGACGCTTATCTATTAAAATAATACTATTTTCTAAAAATAACGGCTCAAGAGAACGCACAGAGTCCTCGAATATGACTTCTGTGCTTTGATTAACGGAACTGGAATAGACTTTATTTTTTTTCGTCACTTTGGAATTCTTGCTTAGCTTTCTTGAATGACTCTTTTAAAGTCCCCATGCTTTCCTGGAAACCGAGTTTGATTTGATCCCACGCTTTACCACTTGAATTCTGTAAATTTTTAAAATCTGATTTTAATTCAGATTTTCTTTTTTCCAGAAATTCAACTTGATCATTGATTTGTTTTTTTGACTCGTCACTTGCTGTCTCTTTAGCCTTTTTGGCTTTAGCTTTGATATCAGCAATTTCTTTATCCAAAGCTGCTAATTGGTCTTTGAATTCTTTTTGAATTTTATCTTTTTGTTCTTTAGAAAAATCAGAAACATCTTCGACTGTTTTATCTACTTTTTTTCCAATTTTTTCGCCTGTGCCTTCATTTGCAAAGCCAGCAATTGAAACCAAAATGGACAATAAAATTATTAAGGATTTCATATGATTACTCCTGTTTAGAAATAATCATATGATAGAATAGATAGGTCGTCTATTATTGCTTCGAGCGGCGCAAACCGCCAAATTCTTTTTCCATCTCGGAAAAGTCGACTTTATTGCTATTGAACAGCTGCCATGTAATATAAGACTGGTTTTTATCCTCTTCGTTCTTCGCGGACTTAATTTGAGAATTCAATTGCTTTACAAAATCAGCGGTAATCGCTTTTCCAGAAAATGAGTCAAAATAAAGCTGCTTATGCAGCTTAGAGATCTCTTTATCCTTGGAATTCGCCTTTGTTAAACCAGGATTATGGCCACCCTTTAATGAAAGCATAAAATAGGACTTCTTCTGAGGCACTGACCGCCAGTGACTTAAAGCACCTGAAGCGATCGTCGCACCGTCATGGGAACCTTGCAGATAGTAGACGGTGGCATTCGTTGGATACTGGCGCTCATCATACTGATTTTCCATATCTACAGAAATACCTTGTTCTTTACAATCGTCGGCCCAATTCGTTTTGTCTTTAGCTAACTCTTCTACGAATCCACGGGCACGATGATAATTGATTGTGAATTTATCCTTGGCAAAACCACCTAATTCCTTGCAGTAGAACCGCGTCAGAACATTTTCATCTGTAGCACCCGGATGTTGAGCCGTATTGTATGGGTTTTGTTCCCTTAAAATATTATTGTACGCGCGATCAAATTCAGATGCGTTGACGCCACCAGATTCTGGGAACAATTTTTTAAAGTAGTTATCACGTAATAAGCGGTAGCCGCCATCACGGAAACCGGCCGTACCTAACAAGTACATAACAACATATTTTTGTTTCTGACTTTCACCGTAAACCACGTCATCGAAAGCATCTTTTTGGGCTTCCGTTAAAGAATTCAAAATCAAATTATATTTTTCTACTCTGTGAGTGTAGCGAGCTAAATTTTCAACTTTTCCCAGTACCCCCTCAACTACTATACTTCTAACATTAGCTTCAAAGCGATTCGCGTAGATAGTTGTGGGGATTGTTCCATAGCTAACACCATAAACAGAAACTAGTTTAATTCCGTAGGCTTTTCGTATTTCATCGATATCATTTGCTGTTTTTAAAGATGAATACAATTCGTGATTTGTATACTGTTCCCACGTGTCTGGCGCCGAACATCCTACGCCCCGTTGGTCAAAATGAATTTCATTAAAACCACTTCCTAAAATATCTGGAAATGTATGCGTGTTCTGCCCAGGACCACCATCTACAAAAATGTACGATGGTAAATTAGGATCGAATTCCTTTTTTGTAAACGCGTAAATTTGAATAGTTTTAGATGGGTCCGAATAGTCAAATGGAACGTCAATCCATTTTCCAAATTCTTTAGTATCCGCATCACTTGTATTTGTAAATTTGTCGCAGAACGCGCGACCATTCATGTAGGTTTCCTTAGTCACTTTCTGCAGAATAGGAACGCCTACAGTAGCGGATTCCGGGGACACTTCAAAATTCTGCCCGCACGATGCTAGCAACACAGCACTAACGGATAATGCGAACAACCCCTTAATGTAACCCACCAAAACCTCCCCAGGCCCAAGTTGTGAGTAAATTAGTCGATGGTGACGAAACTCGCACTTGAAATTGTGAGGGGTGGTAAAGATTCAAAGGATGTCGCGAAAATTGACAGTATTTCTAGGATAAAACCCCTTCTTTTGGGAATGGAGATTCTTCTTTCGTGCAGAGTTTTATATCAGGGTTGAACCGAGGATCTTCCTTTTGAGAGAAGGGATGGGTTTTTTGAAAGGCGGCCTCCGTGCCTCGCGCCCGGTTGGCTACGCCAACAGTACCGCATCCTGCAGCGGGCGAGCTTCCAAAAAACCCATCCCTTCTCTCAAAAGGAAGACCGAGCTTGAATTGAAAACTCTGCACGAAAGAAGACTCTTCATTTCCAAAAGTTTACCCACGCCGCAACCGTTTTGTGGTGGTGTCTTCGAAGTTTGGTCATAGATTTAGTGGGCGTGTTTATCGAACACTGAATTTCGTTGAGTGCTCAGCGTATGGTTCTTTGAATTTAATATTTAACGGAAATCTCTTTTTTTCTTAGATAATCTTGGCGAAGATATCTCTTCGCCTTTAGATATTTTTTTGATTTAAAGAATCGGCTGTGGTTTTAACAAACCCACGTTTCCTAGTTTTGATGGGAGGTTTTTTCCCATTTGTTCTTTTAACCATGGGGCTATGGCTAGGATTTTTTTTAGGTCGATTCCGGTTTTTACGCCCATTTTTTGGAACATATATAGCACGTCTTCTGTCGCTACATTGCCTGTCGCGGCTGGAGCGTATGGGCAGCCGCCTAGGCCTCCGATGCTGGAATCAAATACTGAGATTCCTTCATTGTAGGCGGCTAGGATGTTTGCCAGTGCTTGACCTCTGGTATCGTGGAAATGGCCTGCTATGGCTTTAGCTGGGATTTTCTTTTTCATTTTTTTGAACATGCTTTGCACTTGGCCTACGTGGGCTACACCTATTGTGTCACCGATAGAGACCTCGAATGCACCCATTTTATATAATCTGTGGGCCATTTCGATGACCTTTTTTTCTGGGACATCACCTTCAAATGGACAGCCGAAGCACACGCTTAAATAGCCACGGACTTTGATTTTGTGTTTCTTGGCTAATGCAAATACTGGCTTGAAACGCTCAAAGCTTTCTTCGATTGAACAATTGATATTACGTTGTGAGAAGGATTCGCTACAGCCGGCAAAAACTGCGACTTCTGTGGGTTTAAATTTCAGAGCTTCCATCATGCCACGCTCATTTGGAACCAAGACTGAATAATGAGGTTTTTTATTCCACTTATATAAACCGTCCAAGACTTCGTCTGTTCCTTGCATTTGCGGAATTTTATCAAAACGAACAAAGGCACCGGCTTCGATTCGGTGGACACCCGCCTGAATCAAGCGCTTTCCAAGTTCGGTTTTTTGCGCGACACTTAGGATTACTTTTTCATTTTGCAATCCATCTCGCAAGCCAACTTCCACTATTTTTACATTTTTAGACAAAGCCATATTGAACTCTTATGTTTCCTTGGTAGGTTCGATTTCTACGATCAGGGCCCCATGGGCTACTTGATCTAATTCCTTGAAAGCCACTTTCTTGATTGTACCGGCCATGTTGGATTTCAGTGTGTATTCCATTTTCATGGCCTCCATCACTAGAACGCTATCACCAACCGCGACCGCATCGCCTTGTTTTTTGAATAACTTGGTAATTTTTCCTGGCATCGGAGCTAAAATCATATTGGATTTTCCTGCGCCCGCTGTTGATTTACCGCGACGACGGCCCGTTTGTTCGGCATCGAATACAAGAGTTTCACCGTTTAGATGAATCCAAACTTTATCTTCCACTCGTTCCGCAATCGCCTTGTGAAGCTGATTATCTATTTTTTTTTCAAATTTTTGAATCACCACATTCTCCAGTGTTCGGCCCAAGGATTTTGATAGCCAGTCGAACCAGTCACTGCTTTAGGCGCAGCGGATTTACCTATCTGTTTCTTAATTTCATCTACGAAAGAATTCATATCTGCACTTCGAGTCGGTGGCCTCAATGGTTCAGAAAAATATTTGTTAATAAACTGAGTCGTCATCGATCCCGCAATAAACTCTGGGTGAGACAAAATCGCTTTCAAATATGGAATATTTGTATGCACTCCAAAGATCACTGACTGATTTAATACTTCGATCATTTTCTGAATCGCACGCGGGCGTGATTCATCCCAAACAATGACTTTTGCAATCATCGGGTCATAGAACGATGTAATCACATCACCTTCTTCAAATCCGTATTCAAAGCGGCGTCCCGGTCCTTCAGGGAAATGAACGTGACCTAACTTACCCGTACTTGGCATTCCGCCTTCATATGAATTTTCCGCATACACGCGGCATTCAATACTGTGGCCTTGAAATGATTTATACTGATCTTCAGAAAAAATGAAACTCTGACAGGCATTTAATATCTGTGCTTTCACCAAATCAATACCCAAAACCATTTCCGTTACCGGATGCTCCACTTGCAAGCGCGTGTTGACTTCTAACAAGAAGAACTCGCCGTCTTGGAACAAGAATTCAACGGTACCCGCACTTGTGTACTTTGCCGTTTGAGCAATTAACATAGCGGCTTCACCCATTTTGCGACGTAGTTCCGGAGTTAACGACGGGGACGTTGCTTCTTCGATAATTTTTTGATGGCGACGTTGAACAGAACATTCACGTTCAAATAAATGGCGTACTTTACCAATTGAATCACCGAACACCTGGAATTCAATGTGTTTTGCGCGATCAAGGTATTTTTCTAAAAATACTTTTGATGAACCAAACGCAGATAATGATTCTCTTTGCGCAGATTCGATACGTTCGCGTGCCTCACCGGCGTTCGTGATCAGCTTCATACCACGACCACCGCCACCTGCGGCCGCTTTCACGATAACGGGATAACCAATGCGCTGAGCTTCTTTGGACAACGTTTCAACCGTTTGATCATCGCCTTCGTATCCTGGCACCAAAGGAATACCGCATTTCTTCGCGAGCTCTTTGCAATGAACTTTATCACCTAGCGAGCGAATCGCATTTTCAGATGGACCGACAAAGATCATTCCTGCATCCACGCAAGCTTTTGCAAAATCCGCATTCTCGCTCAAAAAACCAAAGCCAGGATGGATCGCATCCGCATTTTTAGCTTTGGCGCCTTGGATGTTCGATTTAATATTTAAGTAACTTTCGGCCGGCGTTGATCCACCAATGCACACCTTGTGATCAGCCATTCTGTAGGCGCGTGAACTAATGTCCGCATCCGAATGCAGAAGAACCGTTTCGATTCCTAGTTCTTCACAGGCTTTAATAATTCGAACAGCCACTTCCCCGCGATTCGCAATCGCTAGACGTTTAATGGCTAAATTAGATAAATCAGTTTTTTTCAAAATTTCTCTCCCCTAGGCTTTCCAACTTGGTTTTCTGTTTTCTAGGAAACCTTTGATACCCTCTTGCCCCTCGTTTGATACGCGAAGTTCAGCAATTAAGCCCGTGGTTACATCTTTGTGTTGATTTGGATTTAAATTCGCCAATTCACGCAGTAATTTTTTTGTACGTCGAACCGCCATCGGGCCGTTTTCTTTGTACAAATGAAGCACACGCTGAAAGTCTTTGGTCGCTTCATCTTTAGAGCCCGCAAAATTTACAAGTCCCAATTGCGATCCTTGAACTTCAGTAAATACTTCTGCCGAAGTCATGAAGTACTTAACGGCCGGAGTCGCTTTATCTAAAACAAAGCTAGAAATCACAGCAGGCGCAATTCCTAATTTCACTTCACTAAAACAGAATTTAGTTCCTGTTTCTGCCACGACATAATCGCAGCACGCCACCAAGCCCAAAGCACCACCAAAAACGGCACCGTGAACAAGACCCACAATAGGTAAATCTAAATTCTTCATCGCCGCGAACATTTCATATAGCTTTTCTGAATCTTTCTTATTTTCAGCTAAAGAAAAATTCACCATGGATTTCATCCAGTTCAAATCCGCACCGGCACAGAATACTTTTCCGTCACCAGACAAAGCCACGGCTTTTATATCGGTGCGCGCTTGCAATCCCAAGAACGTTTGAGTTAGCTCTTCAATCATTTCACTGTTGAATGCATTTCTAACATCGGGACGATTTAATTTGATAAATGCAATTTGATCTATTTCAGAAAAAACAAGTGTCTTCATCGGGCCTACATCCTAAACACGCCCTGCTTACGCTCGGGCCATTTTTTGTTGAGACTGGCAGCAATCCCTAGTGCCAGCACACGGCGTGTGTCTTTAGGATCGATGATGCCATCATCCCAAATTCGCGAAGTTGAAAAATATGCTGAACTTTCCGCTGCGTATTTATCTAGGATAGGTTTTTTGAAATCCGCCTGTTCTTGTTCTGACATCGTAAGTTTTTTCAACGCTAATTGATCTTTTTTAACTGTCAAAAGAACATTTGCCGCCTGTTCACCGCCCATTACAGAAATACGCGCATTCGGCCACATCCACAATTGACGAGGCTGATAGGCGCGTCCGCACATGCCGTAATTTCCCGCGCCGTACGATCCACCGATCACGACCGTGAATTTAGGAACGTTAGCGTTACTGACGGCCATAACCATCTTGGCGCCATGTTTTGCGATACCTTCGTTTTCATATTTCTGACCAACCATGAAACCAGTGATATTCTGTAAGAAAATCAAAGGCACCTGGCGCTGTTCACAAAGTTCAATAAAGTGGGCCGCTTTCAATGCGCTCTCGCTGAAAAGAACACCGTTATTCGCAATAATGCCCACAGGAAAACCCCAGATATGAGCAAATCCTGTAACTAATGTTTTACCGTATAACGGTTTAAATTCATGAAAATCAGAATTATCAACAAGACGGGCAATGACTTCGCGAACATCAAATGGTTTTTTAGAATCTTCAGGAATTAAACCGTAGAGTTCTTCGACAGGATATTTAGGTTCTTGATACGGACTTTGCGGAATGGGCATTTCACGACGTCTATTTAAATGCTTAACGATTTCTTTTGTGATTTCTAAAGCATCTTCATCATTTTCTGCAAAGTGATCGGTAACCCCGCTGACTTCACAGTGCACCTGTGCGCCACCCAGATCCTGGGCAGAGACTTCTTCACCGGTTGCGGCTTTCACTAACGGAGGGCCACCTAAAAAGATGGTTCCATTTTCTTTCACGATTACGTTTTCATCACTCATCGATGGAACGTACGCTCCGCCCGCAGTGCATGAACCCATGACGACAGAAATTTGAGAGATGTTTTCAGCCGACATTTGAGCTTGATTATAAAATATACGACCGAAATGATCGCGATCAGGGAATACTTCAGATTGCAAAGGCAAAAAAGCGCCGCCGCTATCCACTAGATAGATACATGGCAAACCGTTTTCGCGTGCAATCTCTTGAGCTCGTAAATGCTTTTTTACAGATAGAGGGAAATAAGTTCCGCCTTTTACGGTTGCGTCGTTAGCAACGATCATGACTTCAACGCCAGAAACTACACCGATACCAGTCACGACACCAGCACCTGGGGCTTCGTTATCGTAAACATCCCAAGCGGCTAACGTCGATAGTTCTAAAAAGCTAGTGCCCGCATCGACCAGGTATTCAATTCGTTCCCGTGCGGATAGTTTGCCACGACTTTTGTGTTTCTTAAGGGCGTCTTCACCGCCGCCCATTTTCACAGTTTTAATACGGCTTTGCAGTTCATCTACAAGACCCATCATAAATTTTTTGTTGGCTGCAAAGTCACTGCCGGACGAATCAATTTCTGTTTCAATAATAGCCATAAAAAATTCTCTTTAGTTTTTTTCTTTCAATTGAAGTGATGATTTTAATCTAGAAACAATTTTGATTTCAGAAACGATTGCGTCCTTATCATCAAAAATGAACAATGTGGAATCTACATGAGTTACCGATTGTGAACGGAGCTCGGTTAAAGCCGCTTCGCGAGCTTCGGCTGATAACTCGTAGCGTACGCGTAATGATTGTGTTTCTTCGCTTTTACGTTTTTCATAAACCACTTTGTCGATTTGAAAATGGAACTCGCCGATTGGGGCATGACGAAGCCACAAAATTTTAAAGCTTTCAACGCCCGCCGTGATTAGGGCTGAATCTAACCAGTCGCCTTCTTCGTCTACGTTTTTTGGACGCTTAGGAACTACAACTTCAATCTGTGTATCATTCAATTTGGAAACGCGAAGGCCCATGCCCAGGGTAGAAGGTCTGAAAAAGTCTAGGAAATAACTCAATGCTTCTCTTGAGGCCTGCGGTGTCCACTTTTCCACATACGACATAAAGTCCACGATATGGGGGCGGATGCCTTTGACTTCAAAAAAAACTTTTAGGTTCTGCCAAAGCTTGTCTTCGACCATGTTTCCGACCAGACCTTGCGCCTGAGTCCAATTTTCAAGCACCTTTTTTTCAAATTGCGCTCGCTTATTCAACAGTGAATTCATCCAGTCCATTTGCATATCACCCTTTCGAAGTTTTAGTTCTGATAACGGTCTCGAAAACCTTTATCAAAAATATTCAAAAACTTTGAGTTTCATTTTGCCATTAATGACTTATCTGGCTATAGTGTCTAACATAAAATAGAGGTAATATTCTATGATGAAAATTCTAAGTCTGATAGTTTTTGTGATCCTTTTGTCATGGACATGGCATGTTGTACACAGCAGTTCCCCTATTGATTTCGAGACGCACTCGGACATTCAGTCTAAAATGAAAGATCTGATCGAATCGACGATCAAGTCCCGCAAGCCAGACACGAAAAGCGTGGAAATCATTAAGATTTGGACACGTGATATCGGTGATCGTAAAATCCAGGCGGACTTTACCTACCGTTTTATCGAAACAAACCCTCAGAACGAATCTGCGGAGCGCGTGATTGATGGCCAAGCGGTTCTTTTCCGTGATGTTTCGGATAATCCAAGTTTAGATCAATGGACCGTTCAATCTTTGGTGACCAAAGGCGATTCTATTTCATTTAATGAAGGTTCAACGGTAAGCCCGGACAATCACGCGCCAGATGAAAACCCATCTACGACTCAGTCGCAAACGCCTCCTTCTGAAAATCCGATGACGCCTCCAATGACGCCACCGACGAATGCAAATCCAGCTAATACTCAAGCACCAACGGCTCCTGCGACTCCAGAACCAAAAAAAGACGCGCCTAAAACAACTCACTAAAAAGTTGCTCTTTAAATGAACACTTCAAACACCCCCGACCGTTTCGCCATAGTCGATGAAAACGGTTGGATTGTTTTCGACAATCGACAAATCGAAGAAGCCGCTGCGGCCAAAGATTTCTTTACCCAGCTGCACTACTTACCGAACCGCTCATTCGCCTCAAAGCTTATGGGTGAAAGTGTCATTGTAGAGGCATTTGATGCCCCGTTAATTGTTCAAAGCTTCCGGTTTGATCAAGCCGCTCAAAAAGTAGTCTTGGTTTTCAATTATAGTTACACGCTAGAAATCACGGCTGGCGCCTTTACCACAGAATTCTTGCCGAAATTCTTTTTGGATCCTTGGGATCGTATTTACGGTGAAACAAAACAAGAAATTCCATTTTCTTTCTCGAAAACCGCGTATGGAGAATTTTTTGATAGTTTAGATGAATTTGATGATGATTCAGTCGTATTTAACGGTCAACGCGTGGATATTCAGCCAATCTGGCAAGATGAAACTCAAGTCGAAAGCGCCGACTGGTGGAATCAGGCCTACACTGGCGAAATCCAAACGGTCACTAGTCCCGAACATCAAAAATCGTCCGGTAAATTTGAAGTTAATCCGGGTTGGAATATGGATGCGCCCGCAGAAACATTGAAAGACATGCTTCCGCGAATGAAGCTGCCCAAATCACGGGTTTTGATTTTAGGTTGCGGCGACGGCCATGATGCGGCTTTCTTTGCAGCAAACGGGCATAAAGTTACGGCCGTGGATATTTCCGAGCATGCGATTGAGCGATCAAAAAAACTTTACGGACATTTGGACAACATTACTTGGGTTCAAGCCGATGTGTTTAAACTACCTGAAAGTTTTAATAATGCGTTCGACCTGGTTTATGAATACACGTGTTTTTGCGCAATCAATCCCAAACTTAGAAATAATTTAGTTCAAGTTTGGTCACGATGTCTGCATGAACAAGGTCAATTGATGGCCACACTGTTTTGCATGTATAAACGCACGGGCCCCCCGTTTGGTGGCAGCGAGTGGGAATATCGTGAAACGTTGAAAAAACGATTTCAAACATTGATTTGGTCACGCTGGAGAAAATCAAACCCGCGTCGTCAAGGCCGCGAATTATTTATTCTAGCGCAAAAACGGAAATTATTATGAGTCTTCAGTTCTTGTTTGCAGTAGCGGCGGATAGTGCGGCGATTGCGGACTTGGTTAATTCGGCTTACCGAGGCGATTCCTCTACATCAGGCTGGACGACGGAAGCCCATTTGTTAGATGGTCAACGTACCGATGCTGATGAAATCAAACAGAAAATTGAAGACAGGAATTCGTTTATCTTAACTGCACGTGAAAACCAGGAATTAATTGGAAGCTGCGAATTGATTGCTAATGCGGAAACTAGCGAATTGTATTTTGGAATGTTTACGATCAAACCGGTGTTACAGAACAAAGGTTTGGGGAAAGCGTTTCTAGAGCAGGTTGAAAAGATCGCCAAACAATGGAAGCTTAAAAAAATTAAGATGACGGTTATTACTTTACGAACGGAATTGATTGAATATTATAAACGTCGGGGCTTTAAGGTTACTGATGAATATATTCCCTTTCCGACAGAAGAACGTTTCGGTATTCCTAAAGTTAAAGATTTACAGATGGTCTACCTAGTTAAGGATATACATGAGTAACGCTATTGAAGTTAAAAATTTGAATCGAGTGTATTATTCCTACCAAAAATCGGTGGGCTTAATGTCGTCGATCAAAGGCTTTTGGAATAGAAAGCATATCGAAAAATCGGCTCTGTCTGATATTAATTTAACTATACCTGCCGGACAAGTGATCGGACTAGTCGGCGCTAATGGCGCGGGTAAGACGACGCTGATTAAAATTTTGTCTGGTTTGATTCCCCCAACGAGTGGTGAAATTAAGGTCTTGGGATACAACCCTTTTGAGCGTAAGAACGAATTCTTGCGTAATATTTCGGTTCTACTGGGACAGAAAAATCAATTGTGGTGGGATATTGCTCCGGTTGATAGCTACCAACTTTTGATGAACATCTATGACTTAGACGTAACTAAAACACAGAAAAAAGTAAAAGACTTGGCAGAGATTTTAAATTGCTCACACGTACTAGAAACGCAGTTACGTCGTCTGAGCCTGGGTGAGCGCATGAAAATGGAAATTATCGGCTCGTTATTGCATGATCCGCAGATTCTGTTTTTGGATGAGCCCACCATCGGCCTGGATATCGTGGCGCAGACTTCCATTCGCAATTTCCTTTCGGAATACGTAAAAGAAAAGAAACCGACGATCATTTTAACTAGCCACTATATGGATGATATTTCAAAATTGGCTGATCGGTTGGTCATTATTAGTAAAGGGAAACTTTTCTATGATGGATCGATCGATCAATTCACTCAGAATTCCGTTCAAAAAAAACGTCTAAAGATCACGTTTGAAAATCCGGTCGCTCAATCGGCGCAAATTTCGGATGAAATTCGGCTCATTGCGGGAACCAACACGATTGACCTTGAAGTCGAGCCCAGCAAGATCGCAGATACAATTAATCGTATTTCACAAAAAGAAGCGATTCAAAATATGTCCATGGAAGAAATTGATTTCGAAGAAACGATTCGCGAATTTTTGAAAAAGGAATAATGAGACAGTTCATCAAAAGAAATCTAGCTTTTGCACGTCTTGGTATCCAAACTAATTTGGAATATCGTTTCAATTTCTTTATCGATGCCGCTGTACAACCCGCAATGACTGCGTTGATTGAAATTTTCTTGTGGATCGCCCTGTTTGCAGCCTTGAAGACCGAAACTTTGAATGGATTTACAAAGGAAAGTTACCTTTCCTACGTCATTTGGTCGTCATTTATCGGGCGTATCGCGATTAGCTGGATGTACGAACATCTGATGATGGATGAAATCGAAACCGGCAGTATTAATGCTATTATTTTGCGTCCGATGACGTTCTTTGAATATTATTTAAGCCAACTGCTGGGTTATAAATTAGTGGTGTTCTGTTTTTCCGTTTTGGTTCCGCTCTCCATCGTTTTTTATTATAATTTACCGACGGAACTGGGTCGATTGCCGGCTGTGACGTTGATGATTTTTTATTATCTGATTTTTATTCACGCGATGAGTTTTCTGACGGCCTGTTTAGCGTTCTTTTTAAATCGCGTACGTTCGTTCACACTGGTGAAAAATTTTAGCATCTACATTATGTCGGGCGAACTATTTCCGCTGGATCTGTTGCCGGTATTTTGGAAAAACATTTTCTTAAAGTTACCATTCTCCTCCGGAGTTTACTTGCCAGTTGGCTACCTAACGGGTCGGGTGGATACGGAACTTTTTCTACAGGGATTTACAAACATTACCTACGGACTGATGGTCGTATTAACGATTTCCTATTTCGTTTGGAAAAAAGGTTTAGGGAGCTACAGTGGTACAGGTGCTTAGAAAATACATTCGACTATTTTCTATTTTGCTGAAAACCAGCTTCATCGCGGATCTAGAATTTCGCGTAAACTTTTCGCTGCGTATTTTCACGGACATCATGTGGTATCTGATGCAGGTATTATCGTTTGAAGTTCTGTTCAACTATACGCCTAGCATTGGCGGTTGGGATCGTTACCAAATGCGCGTGTTCCTGGGTGTGTTGTTTGTCGTAGATTCCCTGTACATGATTTTCGTTCAGGATAACGTGGATCGTTTTGCGGATAAAGTCCGTAAGGGTGAACTTGATTTTATTTTGGCAAAACCGGTTTCGTCGCAGTTTTTGGTAAGTTTCCAAAAAATCGCTACGGCGAGTTTTGGTAATCTGCTGATCGCGATTGGTTTCTTTGTGTATGCGGTTAGTTTGATTGAAGACTTTAACTGGTATCGAGTCTTTTGGTTTCTGCTCGTTCTACCGTCTAGCTTCATAGTCGTTTACACGTCTCGATTTTTCTTTACATGCTTGAATCTGATTTTTGTTAAGTCTGAATCGGTACAGTTCTTATGGTACAACTGTTATAAATTGGGAATGCGTCCTGATTCGATTTACTTCCCATTCATGAAATTTATTTTATTGACGGTCTTCCCAATGGCCTTTGTAGCCAGCGTTCCCGCACGAATGTTGCTAGAACCACCAAACGCCCTTTTGATTGTATGGAGTGTTTTGATAGGACCAATATTTTTATACTTATCACATAAATTCTGGAACTATTGCCTTCGGTATTACGCGAGCGCGAGTAGTTAAAAAACCAGCTTAGTTTTTTATAAAGTTTTATTAGTATCCCAATATTTGTTGTGAAAGATCAGATCCTTCGTTAACCATCGCCCAAACCTGCGATCACATTCTGTCGCTCCGCAAATCTAGTGTCCTAAAAACCTACATAACTCGATACTTAAAAATCCAGCTAAACATGAGAAAGCCGATACCTTTAACAAATATTTAGTTTCAAGTTTTTTTGTATCTTTATAGCCTTTTTTATATAAAAGATAAATCATCGGAAAAGCTATAATCCACAGACCTGCATGTATTAATATATTTTCCAATTTCGTCTCCGCATTATTCTATTATTCAGAACCGATTATATTCTCTAGCCCAGTAGAATCATCAAGATAAATAGGAACCAAAACTGAACCAGCCCCGATAGCTCCGCCAATAATTGCTCCCGCTATTGCTGTTACTCCATTTCCTGTGCAAATACCAACTGTCGTTCCCAAACCAAATGCACCTGCTAAGGCTCTTTTCTTTGCATCAGCAATTTCTCTGTCCGTAGGTTTTCCCAATCCGCTTGGATCCACAAAGTTTACCGGATCCTGCTGAACGCGTCTTTATAGCTAAAATTGGTGTATTGAAAAAGAGTTCTTACAAAACAAACTATGTGGCGATCACCGAAAATGATTACACATGGTATACTTATAGCGAACTCGTATCAAAAAAACTAATGCGCGCATTGCCCAATACAAAAAAATAAGGCCGCATTTTCACGCGGCCTCATTTTCAAACGATCTAATTTAAATCTTAGTAACGTCGTTCTAATTCAAACACGATATTATAAATATACGCAGCACCCATTACGCTAATACGCAGTGATGAGTAATCACCATAGTAACCTGGGTATAAATATACATCTTGGCCAGATGTGTATTTTGTTTCGATCAAATGCCCGTTGACTAGCAAGCTCACTGTCGCTGCAGAATCACCAGAAACATCAACGCGGATATTTCGTAAGCGGTAGTTACCGTAGCCATAGCCTAGCAACTGATCTACGTAGAAGTTTTCGTTGTACACCCAGCGGTTAACATACGATGTTTTGTACTGAGTATAATTAACTGGTGGCGGATAACCCGGTGACGGATAAATGGGTCCTGGGTAAACTGGGCCCGGATACACTGGGCCTGGATACACTGGTCCCGGATATGGGATCGGTCTTGGTGTTGGACGCGGAGTCGGTCGAGGTGTCGGAGTGGGCCTAACGGGAGTCGGTGACCCCGGACGTGGCGTAACTGCCGTTACCTTGTTTGAATCGCCTCCAGGTACTACGTAACCATAGGCAGTTTGAATATTAAGCAATGATACTGTCATCATAGCGACAGCCGATACCAATGTTAGTTTCGATGAAATAGCTTTCGTGTTGAACATGATTCCCCCGTTTTTGGTTCATTTTGACTAAAAAAATAAATTCGTAAATTTGAAAAGCAAACATCATACCGCATACTTAGGGTCAATTTGCCTCCGACAAAGTCAGGTGGCCTGTTTGGGCGCGAAACAGAACGAAGAAAGGGAAATTGGTTTTGCTATAAGCCGGATTCTGTCTTGAAACTGAGTCCCTAAACTCACTCTCATGTATGACTATTTATCTGGGAGAAATGTCTCCATTTCCCTCGAGCGATCTTACCCGGAAGCTCGTCAGAGCCGAACTTAGCGCTTCCCTATTTGATCTTGCTTCGTGCAGAGTTTAGCTGTTTTCACTCCAGCAGCTCCCTAAAAGACTCCCGTTCCCGTCAATTAGATCAAAGCTCTGGACATTCTCTCTGTTCCACTGTTCCTCGCCTTACGACGGAAGGGCGTTACCCTTTGCACTGCTCAATGAAGTCCGGACTTTCCTCCCTGCCTTTCGGCAGAGCAATCATCCGCAAAACCTTGTTTTATCTATCATAAACCATTGGATTTTTCAAATTCCTTATGGGATAAGAAATTATTACTAATTTTCAGGGGATTTAACATGAAATTCACATATGCAATCGCTATCGCTTCTGTCCTTTCTTTCTCAGTAGGCTTTGCCGCTGAACACGCAGCACCGGCTGCGGCTCCAGCTCATGGCTCTAAAAATGATCCAGGTAAATTATTTCCAAAACCTCAAATGAATAAATCTAAATCAACTCCACCAAAGAAAACGGAGTTAATTGAGCCCGCATTCCAAGCTCAAGTTCCAGGCACGAGCGTGACTTTAAAATGGAACGCGGTGGATACGGCTGAAAACTACCATCTACAGGTGGCTACGGATCCAAATTTCAAATGGTTAAAAGTAGACGAAAATTTTGTTAAACGCCCTAGCTACGATGTAACAGGTCTTGACGCTGGTAAAAAATATTACTGGCGAGTCGCTGCTGTTAAAAATTCGAACGATCCAATGTACATCAAAGGACCTTTCGAAGTTTCTAGTTTTGAAACTAAGTAATAGGAGCATTTCTTGAATCACGATTACGTACTAAAACAACTCTCTTGGCGTTACGCTGTTAAGAAATTTGATCCTACCAAAAAAATCAGCGACAAGGATTGGGAAATTTTAGAAGAATCGTTACGATTGTCTCCGTCCTCATACGGTTTGCAACCTTGGAAATTCATCGTTGTTCACAACCGAGATATTTTAAAACAACTGACCTCATTGTCTTGGGGTCAGTCTCAGATCGAAGATTGCTCTCATTACGTTGTTCTAACGACCAAAGTAAAATTAGACGAAGAATTAATCGACAAACACGTAAATAAAACAGCTGAAGTGCGCGGCTTGGACCCTAAACTTCTTGCGGGATTCAAAAAGGTTATGGTTGGCGATTTACTAAATGGCCCACGCAGTGAAACAATCTATCACTGGGCACAACGTCAGGCCTACATCGCCATGGGTTTTATTATGGAAACGGCGGCGATGTTACACATCGACACCTGCCCTATGGAGGGCCTTGATCCAAAGGGCTACGACAAAGTTTTAGGTCTTGAAAATTCTGGCTATGCAACAGTCGCGGGTGTGGCGTGCGGTTATCGTCACCCCGAAGACAAATACCAGAACATCAAAAAAGTACGTTTCGATAAAGACGACGTATTTACTTACATAAAATAGTTTACGTTATTTTTGCACTTTCAGTTTATAAAACGCTTCGATGATTTGATCGAAGTTAAAGCCTTGTATGGCCAGCTGATTAGCCGCCGTTAAATCCATACCTCGTTCGTGACCTTCGCCACGACCACTGAATTTCACAATTCCATCGTCCGCGATGCCGGCTGTATCTGGACACGAACGAAATTTGAAATAGCTTCTGAATTTTTCGCACGATTCGTTCACGGATTGTTTTTCGTTAACCACAATACTAAGTCTATCGCCGTCTTTGTGTATTTCAATTCGCTTAAGCTCTGAAGAATTTAAATACGCAGATAGGTCTTTGATACTCACATCCTTTTCCCAGCTTTCATTTCCACCCAAGGAAAATTCTAACCATTGAGCCGTTCCCAAGTGAATTGATTCCAGCTCAAAGATAAGATCATCAACAGATTGTTTTTGCGCGAGCGTAATGGTTTCATAATTCAAATTGAACACCTGACAAATCGTGGTGTCACAAATGGGTTGTTTTTTACTGGCCCAAAAACCTAAGTTTGTTTTAAAAACTAAGAGCAACGCTTTTTTCAATTCATTGCGATAGTTGCCACTTTCTGAAAATAAAACACTTTTTAAATAGTGCTGCTCGCTGGTGGTAAGAACCAATTCTGATCCTTTTCGGGCGCGCGCATTTTTTTCAGTTCGTGCCTCATAGACTTTGGCCACTGATTTTAATTTTTGAAAAGTAAGGTCGCCGTATAGTCGTCGAACCATCTGATCCTGCGCATGAACCTGGAAAGGCTCTCCGGCACAGGATAATCGAATATTTGGTGAATTCATTTTTTGCAAATCGATTTGACGTCCCAGTGGCTGCTGAACCCCATTTTTAAACAGTATCGTCGGGCACGTCACCTGAACTGAATTTAAATTAAAACTAGATAGAACTTGCACCTGCGCCAGGGAATCCTGATGCCTCAAAAATTTCTGAATCTTGGATTTTAGTTCCGGCAACAAATCAATTGGTCGTCGTCCCGATCTGTACAGAATGGCAATCTTTACCGTCTTTCCCGAAGTAAAAACAGCAGCGATAAATCCAGTTTCTACGGATAAATCCAGATTAGTAGTTGTTCCAGATTTTAAAGATACTCTATTTTCTGTAAACCATTTTGAATCACTAGCGCCTGCTAGAGTTCCCACTAACGACGTTTGTTTTAAAACTGAAAGCGTTTCTGGATCTTTCTCGATTAGGTAATCATAAATTTTTGCAACATCTAAAAGATTTAACTGCCACGTTGGCCACAAACCTATGATGTCGGCCATATTCAACCACTGCTTTTGAAACTGCGATCCCGTCAATGAATTTAATGTGTCTACATAATTTCTAAGCTCTGCTGGCTTTGGCTGCACATCTAAAAAGAATCCATTGCAGGAATATTTAAGAGCCCTTTTGTAATCCCAATTTTTTGTTTCAACGTCGCCGCAGTCCCATTCCGTAGTGTTCCTTTTCAGCCTACTTTTTTTCAAGTCGGAAAAAAAAGAAACAGCAAAAGGCTTTAAAATAGAGCCCACCGACTGTTTCTTCTGCCAATTACCCTCGGCTAACATAATTTCATTTGCCTGTGCATCTAAAATCAGAAAGCCGGTCTCATTAGGTGCCAAATTCCCTTGTGTTCCCTGTAATTGGTCTAAGAAATTCGCGGCTAAACTGCCCTGTTTTTCAATAAACGCGTTATCTTGGCAGCCCGACAAAACAGTTCCGAACCACGCTTTAAGAAAGTTTTCGTTTCCTTTTTTGATAATCTCGTTGATTAACCGAGCCACGGCAACAGTCTTTCTGGAACCAAATTTAGAGCTATCTTTTAATTCTTTAAAAGCATCTGCTTTTGTATAAAGTAGTTTTTGCCCGTATAACAGACGCAGGTAATCGCCACTACGCCAGTAAGCAAATAGTTCTTGGGAAAAGTCATCGGTCAACCACGGACACTGGCTACTCAGAAAAACATGAGCTAATTCATGACGAAGAGTGGAATCAAAATCAGCCTTAGGAATGTAAACATTAAAATTAATCCGATGACGACGTGTTTGCGCCAAATGATCCGTCGAGACCAAAGAAAAATCGATTTCAAGTTCTTGTTCGACAGGTACGACTTTCCAGTACTGTTCTTCTGAAAACCAAAAATCGCGCGCTGTTTTTTCTAATGATTCTTTAACACTGGCTTTGTCCGCCGCAGAGCCTTCTGCAAAGCGGACCTTTAAACCGGCACTACTGTTTTGACTCCACAGTAAACACGTTAGAGCGAGTGTAAGAAGCTTTTGTTTCATCATAAAAGTCTTCAATCTTTGCTATACCAGCATTAAATTCACCAGGATATTGTACACGGTAAACAACACCCACTTGAGTTGCGCTATCCATCCAACCGCGAGAAAAATCAAAAAACCAACGCGTTTGGTGATTCAAAATTTCGCGGGTTTTTGTTGCAGACATTAAAGGCAGATTATACGGAGATCCGCGATAGACTTGATCTTCCTGAATCGTTTCAAACCCTGCTGGCGTATCATTTGTTACTACGTAGTAACGAGACTGCCAGAAATTTCTGTCTTTCATTCGATCAAATTTAACTTCACAATACACTAGTTCCCCGACTTGCAGTTTTTCGCCCGCTTGAATTTCCTTCTTTTCGCCTTTTTCATTTACTCGATAATACTTACGATCGATAATCCAACCTGCCGCCTTTGATTTCAAGCTACCATTTGCTGACAGTTTAGAAACTTTGGCACGCAGTATCTGATTTTCTAAAACTGAATTCACAGATACTTTAATTTGATCGCCCAACAGTTTTCCATTTTTGAATACAACATTGTAACCCGTCAGGTGATTACTCACTAGCAGTTCTGATGTCGGAACCACTTTATCGTTAATCATAACTTCTAAATTTTTAACAATATCTTTTTTAGATATCGTAGCTTCGACGTCTTTGGTGATAATATCCACCAATGACGTTAAGGTAACACCATTGTCAAATGTCGATCCAAAATAGTAACCGTTGTAGTTAGCCAATATATTCTTTTTAACCAAACGATTAATTGTTTCGTTAAGATACGTAACTTTTGCTACAGACACAGCACCTTTTGAAGTACGTATCCCTTCGTTAGTAAAGTCAGCAGCTACAACCAATGATCGATACGCAATCGCCATTGAAGAAACCGCTTTACCTGGATACGCTGCCCAGCCATTTTGCGATTGCGGCACAAAGTTTCCGTATTGAATTGGACTTGCCGTGTCTTTCATTTGCTCTAACGATTTTTTCACTAGGTCAACCAGCGCGCTCACTTCATTTGCAAAGTCTTTCTTTGCAAATGAATGATTAGTCAGTGTCATCAAAAATAGCGCGCGTTCAAATAGCGTTCCGTTCTTATTCACATAATCATATTGAACACGTAACGCCGCTTTGATGTCGTCAGCTTTTTTATCAATGATATACTTTCTAATAAAAATAGATTCAATGTATGAAAGAACAATCCCTTGCGGACTTCCCGGTAAAATGTTTTTCGTTGTTAACCAGTCATAGGTAACGCGAAAGTCATACAAACTAACGTAGGTAACTCGTTCCGACAGAGCCATGTTTAACATCACAAGTAATGTCATGTTCAAGTCTGGCTCACCGGAGTCACTGAACCAACCAAATCCACCCGTCTTAGCCTGAAATTGCGAAAGTCGTTTAAATCCTAAGCCGGCATTGTCCATAGCGGCCTTTAGTGTTTTTTCTTGTGCCTCTGTTAGTTTCACGCCTTTACTTTTGTTCGCTTGAAGGACATCACTAATAACTTTGTTCGAAATCGTTGTGTTCAAAGTTTGCTCTACACACCCATATGGGTACTGAACCATCCATTCCATATTGCTATATAGAATACTTGTAAAATCGTTGTATACACTAAGTTCTAAAGCTTGGACTTTCTCTTCTTTTTCTAATACCAATTTGAATGAATTGTTTTCTGGGAAATAATAGTCATTCACCAGAGTTGATTTTGGTAGAATGCGAATCGCATCTTTAAATCCAAGTTTAGCTTTATTAAACTCTAAATTTCCTAGGAAAGAGCCCACTGTGCCTTTGGGAATATCACCAACCGTTAAATCGATATTCTCTGACACCTGCTGTTTCGGTTTCAAAGACACGTTCATTTCATTTTTTCCGGTAAAGACAAAAATGTCTTTGTTTTCCGGCTGAACAGAATATCTAACTGCCGTTTCTTTTGTAATTTCATTACCGGTAATATTGGCGCGAATTCTGGATTTATCTGTACTTCTTAGGAACGGCGGATAACCCACTAGCAGTGTAATTGGCAACTGCGATTTAAACTGAGTCGTAGACTCACCAAAACGGCCTTCTTTATCAACGACGACAGCGGTGACTCTCCAAATCGTTTGATTGCCTGGCATGTTGAATTTGAAATCGACTTCGCCAGATTCATTTGTAACTAAACTTGCGTTCCAGTAAGCTGTGTCCTTTATATCCATCGGCTTAGACTGATTTTTATTGGCTGCTAACACATGATTCGGTTTAAATAATTTCGCAATCTGCTCGCCGTAGCCATAGCCCTGAAAATGAGACGAATAGAACGACATCAAATTTAAACGAGTCATTGGATAAAAGAATTCATCCAATTTGGGTCTGAATTCAGGCTGTAAATCTAATACCGCCTGATCAACGACTGCAATCGCAACTTCGGCTTTTACTGGTTTTCCGGCGGAATTCGTAATTTTAAATTTAATCTTTTGTTCTGCACCTGGAATCACATTATCGGATTTGCTGATCCATTGAACTTTTAGTTTTTTATCTGGATCAATAATTTTAAAAGGTGCTCTTTTTTCAATCCAACCACGCTCGGGGTGCGCATAACTGATTACAAAATAGATTTGGTTTCCGTATTCCGAAAGGACTTTTTCTTTTATCCAAAACGAGCGACCATTTAGCGGAATCACCTGAGTCTTAAAGATTTTTTCCCCTGCTAATGTCAAAAACACTTGCCCGTTATTGGTACCCGCGGCACCCCATTTGTCGGGCATAGCGACAAAGATTTTGGTTTCTTCATTTTGGCCAACTTCTGTTTGATTTGTCAGAAGTCTAATTTCATCACCACTGACAGCACTAACTCCGGGAGTTTTTCCCACTAAAACAATGTCCGCCGATTGCTTGTCAGGATTTCGTTTTTTATCCCATAGCGTAACTTCGGCTTTCATTTCACCGACCAGATTAGCATCATCTGGCAAATCAACTTTAGCTATACCTTTCGCATTCGTTTTGATTTTTTTTGATTGAATCGTTTTATCGCCGATTACAAATTTTACTTCACCGTCAGTATCCGGTATCGCTTTACCGCTCACTGATTTAGACATCACAGTTAAAACAGCTTCTTTTCCTGTTTCAACAACGATCTTATTAAATCGGGCGTGAGTTGCGACTTCACTCGCTAAATCAAAAAATGATTTACTTCCATAGATAATATTATCGTCGGCATCTTGCGAATAGACCTCAACGCGATATTGGTAATTCAGATTTTTTGGTCCCGGCAAATCCGCGGGGATTTTGACTTCAAAATCAGCAAAGCCTTTTTCATCAAATTTGATTTCCATATTAGGAACGATAGTTTCCGGAGCCATACTCTTGGCACCTTTATTACCGTCATCACCATACGTAACTGACGATCCCGTTTCACCCATACCCGCATCATCAATCCACTGTGACGACTCCACACGTGTCCGATACACATTTACATAGGATGCAATAATTTTTGGCGCACCACCAGCATATCGTTCGGCTTGCACGCGGAACTTTAGAGTATCACCTTGTTTTGCTGTTTCTTGATCATTCATCAATTTTAAGAAATAAATTGGTTTTACGTATTCTTTCATACGTATTTCGCTAGCGTGTTCATACTTGGCCAGTTTAGCCACGACACGGTACACGCCAGGTCTATCGGGTGAATTAATTTTTAGATTTCCGTTGAACGTTCCAAAGTCGCCAAGTTTAACCGTAGTCGATGCCGAAACTTTGCTGTCGCTAACATCATAAATTTCAATCTTAACGCCGTTTTTTTCCGGGCTCAAACTACTGCGACCGCTGATCAAATTTCTTAGAATACCCTTAAAAAATACGGTGTCCCCATCACGATAGAGCGGACGATCGGTAAATAGGTACATGTCAGGGAACGAAACTTGCGTAGAAAAGTATTCAGAATCAATGATGGCAGTTCCCTGTGGAGCCGTAACTACGGTCAACAAATCTGTTTCTTTAACACCATCTATGCGAACTTCACCGTTCGCATCTGTTTTCACATCGCTCACCCAGTTACCAGTCAAATTACGAATAGCGACTTTCGCTTCCGATACAGGTTTCGCTCGGCGATCGAATATTCGGTAAATTAAAGTATCACCCGATCTCTGCATGTATCCTATCAGATCATTGATGGCCATTACTACTTGGCCTTCATTATTATCTTGAATAACTTGAATTAGATAGAATCCCGACGGTAGTTTCGGAAGATCCACAATCTTTGTGTTCAATCGCGATGAATCCATATAGCCGTATTCTTCAAATCCCGGAACATCGAAATCTTTTTTGGCGTCTTGAGGTTCTGGATTTAAAACAATTTCCGATCTTAGCTTAAAACCTTTAGGAATTTGAATTAACTTTTCAGGTCCCACTTTACTTGGGGATAAGTAGGGCGAGTTGTGCGCGCCGCCTAGTTGATCGACTAGATCTTTTTTAACGCCATAATTTAAATTAGCCCGCAACCAATCGAACGAACTATTTTCATTGTTAAATCCTAAGGTCATAAAATGAGCCGGATTAAATTCATAGCCTGGTTTTTTCCAAGCCCGGCGCAAATCAATCTGTGTCGCCATGAACTGCCTTGCGTCCTCTGGCTCTAGGATTTTAATATAAATCGGAGTCGAGTACGAATAGTTCACTTCCAATTTTGGATTCTCACCCGGAGAGTAATCTCTTCGCACCGTTAAATAGAATGGCTTAGCAAGAGCTACTTCCACCAGTGATACTACAAATAACAACAGCAATAAAAATTTATTCATATTAACCTTCTACTTACCTTAAAATTAAATTCTGATCTTTAGCCGTTCCCTTAACCAAATACTTTGGCAGTTGTTCTAATAGCTTTTGGCTCTTAGTTAACTCGGGCGGCATGACTGGTGGTAATTTTGATTGCTTAGCTTTAACTAAGTATCCCTGTTCAATCTTTGCGGACATCCAGCGACCGACATCAGCAAAAAAACTCATTGAGTTATCTTGAGAAGCTAATTCAGAGGCCTTTAGCTCTGTGCGATCTAGAATCGATGGAGCTTTTCGATCACAGACATTTTGGATTTTTTGTAATACTTCTTTTGAACGACTCACAACCAGCGATTTTCCACAAACCGGACGAATAAAGACTTCACCAAATTTGGATTCAAATACTTTACCGATACTATCCAGCTGTGCTTGATTGATGGCGCCTGTTTCCAAAATCAGAGCATTTTCAGACCATAAACGATCATCATATCGTGTTTGAACTTGAATTAGAACGGCGGCCGCTTGTTTTTGGAAATCTTTAGTACGCTTTTTAGACGCCAAGAAATTTTTAACGTTATCAACTGTCATATTGCCATTCCAAATCTTGATATTTCCAATTGCAAAGAAATGGGTATCGGACGGTAGAATCTTTAACATTTCATTCGCCACTTTTTTAGATACGAAAATATTCTCCTTATTTAAGCCAACCGCAATTGGCGCCAGATCAAAGCGATTTTCAGTATTGTTCCACTGAAACGGAATTTTCATCGTTTCGCCTAAACCTATTACTTTTTCACGAACGACCATCAAGGCCGGGAATAACATCGATAAGTTAATGTCGACTTCTAAGTCCGCATTAATTTTCAGCGGCTTACAGTCTCTTGCAATGGCGAACACTACTTTCGGATCTTTACCTATTGTGAAACATGAGCCTTCTTTTTTTACGGCCCACTTTTGCGCTTTAATTTCTATGAGTGTAACTTTTCCCGAAGTCGAATCAGAAAGTTTTACTTCTTTTTCATCGCCCACTTTAAAAAGTTTAATCAATTGATCTAATGCTTTAGATTCTGCGCCGCTCAAGCTATTTGCCGACAATCCCCATGGACTAGCTAAATTGTGTTGTTGATAGTAATGCACTTGCACTGGACGATTTTTTAGAATGGATTCGTACACGTAATCAATTAATCGTCCCGACCAAGTGGAATCTTTGCTGGCCGAAAATTCATCCGGCAATGAAAACAATGTCGGATATAAATCATATAACAAACCGTAATATAGAGGCGACTGCCTAAAATCTAAAAACCATTTGTTCTTAGAAACGACATTATATAAGTTTTGCGAGTTTTTTACCGAGGCCACTAGTGAAGGACTAAACGCGCGAGGCTTGGGAACACCCTCTTCGGCCTGACCTGCACTTACTATGAAAATAGTAGCGATAATAAAAATCAAACGTGTTATTTTACCCATGCATTCCACCTATAAACCCCTACAAAATTTTTATTTGCCTTAATCGGCTTCCAGTCAGATTGTTCAGTTTCAATTAAATCGCGCATCCATAGTTTTTTAACTCCGCCTGACTCATCACGTGCACCGTTGTGGTAGGTTACTAGCCACTTGTTCTGCTCCCACGGCGATTCCATCACCATCATCAGATGCCATTGGTCTTCTTTCTTTTGGCCTTCACGGCGAAAAACTAATAGATCTCCCGTTTTCATCGAATCATCGATGCCATCTGAGACTTTTGAAAAACTTTTGGAAACAAGGAGTTCGGCATTAGCATATGGAATACGTTCACTGCCTTCCCACGGCGTCCACAGAGGAGCTTTCGTGTTTAAAGCACTTTTGTAAACAAAGCGTACAAAACCCGCACAATCACGTTGCTGTGGTTCCCAGTAAGGCGAAGGCTTTTCCGATTGTTCTAATGCGACTCGAATAATATTTATCTTATAAAAAGATTGGTCTTCTATTTTTTCGGTCGAGACGGTCTTGGTTTGACAACTAATGACCAGAACCGAAAGCATACCGAGGAGGGCTTCTTTTATCATGCGACTATTCAGTACCTTTTCTAGTTAATGGCGATTCTAAAACCCAATCAGGCCAATCACCTTTTTTAGGTTTAACATCTACTGATGGAACATAGACACTTACAGTATTTCCTTTTTGGATTTTTACGTAAGCCAAGGTCACGGTTTCACCTGGAGTCACTAATGGAACGTGTACTCGTTTTTTAACTTCATTCGCTGTTCCACCAAACAATGTTAGGTTCAATGTAGATAAGGTATGTGCCTTGTCACCGCTTGGCCAATAGTTCGCATCGATTCGATAGATTCCTAATGGCGGGGATGAATGAGTATACAAATAAGGTCCGTAACCTGGTTGATCGAAGCTTCCGCCTTGTTCGTTTAAATAGAATTTGCCGCCCGACTCAGAACTTGTGTCGGCCCAGTAAATATGGGCTGTTGGCTTTGCACCTAAATCCGTCTCGCCCATTTTTGGCTCATAAATATGTAAGTCCGTATAAACATTGTCGGTGTCACTGCTTAAAATGGCTAAGAACGGTAGGTTTGGAATTTTAGCATACACAGATTTCTTTTCTGTAAATGTTCCTGCTTTATTTGCCGCAGAGACTTCAATATAATTTTTACCTTGAGTAACTGGAAATTTTCTTTTGAATTCGCCTTTGATTGTGCGAATAAGATATTTGTCACCGTTGATATTTATCGTAATTGGATCGATTTTGTCATCGCTCACCTTACCAGAAATTTCCAGCATACGATCCACTGTCCAACCAGCCCTAGGTTTATTTAGCGTTATTGAAATAGGCTTTGTGGAGTTTGAAATTTGTTTACCTGACTGCCGCTCTTCAACGGCCGAATAAACCAAAGTTTGAAAAGCAAAAATACCTACTAAAACTACGACTTTAGAATTCATAAACATCCTATTTTTTAAACTCACTACATTTCAGAAAAAATAGTGTCTAAGTGCAATGACTATAAATTCAAGACAGCCTTTGGTCCACGGGACCTAAGTCATAGATAAACTTATCAAATAGTGTCGACAAACTTGTCATCTAGTTCGTTTTTTCTGAACGTCCTTTTTATCTACTATGAACTACTTATGATTTTCAAAATCTTGTTAATTTGTTCGCATTTTATTCGATCGCATTCTAGCGACAATTTTATTTAAAATTCCAAAAGTAAATTGTTAATAAAAATTAAGTAGATATAAAAATCATGTCTCAGAACTATCCAGGTTTCTGTTTTGCTAATGTACTACCTTGGGTTTAAACGAATTAAACCTTTTGAGTTAAGGATAACTCGGCAATCGCAAACTGTGAACGTACCACCTCTTCCGTAGTTTGTCTGAATCCTTCTTAGTCTCATATAACAACGAATATTAGGAGATCAGATGACAAAAATTTTATTTTTGTTGGCTACGGTTACGTTCTTGTCTGCGTGTGGTTCAAATTCAATTATTCAGTCTATTACTGTGTCATCAGTAGTGGATACGGAACAAAATCAATGGGTCCATATGGATTCAAAGATTAAAATGGGAGCATTGCAATTTCCTGCTGTGACGATCCCAATACTAAATCCAAAAAATGCGACTGAGCTTTTGGGTAAAGTCTCGCTCGCTCCAGGAGCAGACGGACTCAATCTACTATCAGTCCAGGCAAATTTAAATCAGTTGCACAACAATGCTTTGGTGCAAGATCAGTTGTTGCCAAATGGTGACCAGATTCCTATTTCAGGAATGAACGGTGTTGTGTCCGTAAAGATTTCTGAAAAATCAAAGGTCTAC
Organism: Bdellovibrionaceae bacterium UBA2316; assembly: GCA_002345205.1. GTDB lineage: Bacteria > Bdellovibrionota > Bdellovibrionia > Bdellovibrionales > Bdellovibrionaceae > UBA2316. The sequence continues at coordinate 34,705 of DDVI01000060.1, forward strand.
GTTGGCGCAAGTTCGACTCAATTTATGGTGGGTTTGGCTCTTGTCATTCCCGCATTCGATGCGATCGGAAAATACCTTCCGGGCGCGGCTCTATTCCTGCCGTTACCGAAAGAATCTAAAGTCGACGGTGTGGCCGGAGTATTTACAGGATCAAATAACCAAAACGGACTTGGTATATTCATTCTGACTCCGAATACGATCCAATTAAATAAAAGTAATGGCCTAGCTAAAATGGCGATCATGAATCGATCCACAGCTTCGGAACCTAAAGCGGTTGCCATGACTTCGGATGAAAGTTCTGCTGAAAACAGCAGTCTTAAACGCTCGCTCTACTTTATGAGCCTAAAATCACAAGTTTTAAGCATCAAGTAGTCTTAAAAGGAGAAATTTTGGAAAGTTG
>DDVI01000094.1 GCA_002345205.1 Bdellovibrionaceae bacterium UBA2316
TAGTCACGAAAGAGGTCTATTATAAGAAATTTCTAATCTCTCCGAATTGCTAATAATTAGAGGATGCTCCATACCTTTTATAGTCAGTCTGTTACCTTTAAGTTCGATGCTTGGCATCCGTGTGGTCACAGAAACGCCCTTCTCTTTTAATTTTTTTCGAATTGTCACCAGAGCCTTAGCATCCAAAGCATTGAAGGCAATTGTCTTGGCAACCTCATCAACCGTCGGCTGAGTATTCAGATATTCAGCGGCATTTTTTACACTTGGTTTTTGATAAAACAAAACGGTTTCAGCAAAACTAAATTGCACAAATAAAATGCCACTTAGAATGACTTTGATAATAGAGTTCATGAATCCAATCCTGCTACGGACTTATATTTATTGTAACAGTCCATGGAGCAGATTTAATATTTCTTTTTCTATACACTAGACTCGACGATTACCCTGGGTACACGAATACTCATACTCGTTAATACTTCCCAAGGGATCGTACCCAGTAGATCTGCATAAGAGTTTGCGGTTTGCTGATAGCCCATCTGCTCGGTGTACCCGAATAGAATCACACTATCATTTTTCTCGATCTTCAAATTCATAATCGCCGTCAGATCAATCATTAAATAATCCATGCAAATATTTCCAACGATTGGAACCAGATGGCCATGAACACTCACAAGACCTTTGTTTGACAAATTTCGGTGGACTCCATCAGCATAACCGATGGGAACAATACCAATGACCGAGTCCTTTTTAGCTATCCAAATATGGGAATAAGAAACGCCCCCACCTTTACTTACAAAACGAATTTCGCTTAAATGGGACTTTAATGTCATGACTGGTTTTAGCGACTCTTGAAAACTATTTTTAAAATTCATTTTGGGCGCATAACCGTACAATAATAGACCGGGGCGTACCCCCAGATTCGGATCGATTTTAAGGCTCAAGCCTTCACGCTCGGAGGCCACTTTAGATAAAACCCCTGCCGAGTTTAGCGCATGGATCACGGCACCGTATTTCTTAAATAAAGGCGCTACTTGATTTAAAGATTTCAACTGTCCTTGTGTTTTTCCGTCGGGTTCAAGACCATCTTCACCACTATGCAAATGAGTTAAAACACCTTTTACACGAAAGTTTTTATTTTGCCAAAGATACTCATCGACTTTGGAAGCTTCTTTTACTGGAAAACCTAAACGATTCATTCCAGTATCAAACTTGACGTGAATCGGGACTGATTTACCTTTGTTAGCTTGAGCTAAAAAATCAAAATGATCCCACTGGCTAACTACGGGAACAAATCCACGTTGAATAATTTCTTCCGCACCCTGTTTATCAAAACCACGAAAAACCAAAATATTGGCTTTTATACCCGCTTGATGTAACCACAGCGCTTCTTCGATCAAGCAGACGCCCATATGGTCTACGCCTTCGGCTTCTAAGCATTTAGCCACGATGACGTCTCCATGCCCATATCCATTCGCTTTTACCATCGGACACAGAAAATTATCTTTAGAAAAATGCGATCGAATCCATGACAAATTGCTTTTTAAGTGGTGCAGATTAATTTCAGCGTAAGACTTTCTAAATAAATTCATTATAGCTCGTTTTCATCGACGCCATAATCAGGAACAAAATTATCTGGTGCTTTATATAAACAGATTCTATTGCCCCCCTTAGAGGCGATAAATCTCATCGATTTTACTGCTGAATCTTCGAGCGACGCCTGATCTCGGCATAGACTCGGATACTCAGAAGCACCTAGACTGACTGTGACTTTCAAACCGCTATCCATCAAAGTATGACTTTCAATTAACCGACGTAAGCGTTCGGCGCGCAGAGACGCTCCCTTTTTGCTACAATGAGGTAGGATAATTGAAAACTCATTGGCACCGGTACGACATGTAACATCGTTAGCACGGCCCGTTTTATTCATGACATTAGCGACCGATTTTAAAATCAAATCGCGAGTTGGTTCGCCCATTGTGCTCTCGATCTCATCAAAATCATCAATTGAAATTTTAATCAAAGCCAACGGCAGTTTTAAACGTTTAGCACGTTCGAACTCATCACGAAGCTTTTCGTTAAAGTATTTTCTATTAAACAACTCTGTAACTAAGTCTTCGATTTCCAGCTGACTTAAACGTTTTTCTAGACAGTATAGCGAATAGTATAAACTCGTGGCGCTGACGTAGTCTTGCATTTGATCAATCAGGGTATGTGATGACTCTTGATCGAAAACAAAAACACCTTCCAAACTATCTCGATCAAATAGAGGAATCAGTGAAGGGCGCTGAAACGCGAACATATTAGCGACCACTTGATTAAATGAGGCCGGCACAATGTTTAGCAAGATTTGTTTGATTAGATCTTTTGTTTCTTCCGGATTTAATGCGCTTCCCAAGCCCTCGTGAACTTGGTGATTGGGCATCGAGGCGTGCGACATGACGAACGAGTTCATACTCGGTAAAAATTTAAAGAATAGCAGAGGCATATTCGTTAAATTCTGGAACAGCATACGAATTATGTCTTCTTTGCTTTCTGCGATTCTAAAATCGTTCAACACTTCTGAAATTGATTTCATTGCTGGCAAAGCCAATTTTGCCGTGTGTTCTAGAACTTGAGTTTTATCAGACTGTGCCTGGGCACTTTGAAGTTGTTCATAAATTTGCTCGTTCTTTAGAGTCAGAAAAATTGCTTCGCAGGTTCTATTAACTGCCCACAACACCCGTTCTTTTAAATAAGGCAATTTCGTGTTAATAACCTCACGAACACTGTAATCCGAGTAGTTCACAAAAATTTGGAAATTATCTTCTTCCGTTAAAAAGATAATTGCAATCTCGCTACTAAATTGATTAATTTTCTCTACGTACTCGTTTAATGGCAAAGATAATGTATTTGTATCCAGCACTACCACATGCGGAGCAATTTGTCGCAAGCGATCCCAAAATGTTTCTTCGTGCTCTATGAAATAAGATTCATATCCCGCTTGGGAAATTTGAACCTTCACTGTAGAACCCAAATCTAAATTGCGAGAAAAAATTAAAATTTGGAATTGGGGCGCTAATTCGCGGATATTCACATCGGCCTCCCCGGTTTACGAATATTGACTTTAAAGTTATCACTTGGACGAGACGTGGCCGTTTTAGGCTCGATCGCTTTAGGAGCCACAGGTACTATTTTTGGCACGTCTTTCGGTGCCTCTTCAACTGTTTTTGTGGTCGCAACTTTTGAAATATCCGGATGAACTGGCTTCGGAGTATCTTTTGGTGCTTCATTAGAAACTTCAAATAGTTCATCAACATCCACATTCAAATCAATTGGCTTCATACTTATGGTCTTAGACGCCAGATTTAACTCCTGGAACATCTCATTGTCGTCAGCATCGTCTGTGACAACCGTAATTGGCTCTGCGGAAGATTTTTCTTCATCCATGCTGAGCTGAATATCTTCTTTTACAATTGGAATATTTAAAGGCGCACTTTTGGTCAATGACTTAGGCGGCAATGGTTCTGGAGCAGAATCGTCTTCATCAATTACGATCACGTCATCATCCAAAGTACTCGCTGCCGGAACTATAGAGGCCGCCTCAGGCGTCGATTCTTCGATCACGGGTAATTTCGGAGCCGATGCCGCGACGGTTTGTTCGACCGTATTTAAATCAAACTCCACAAACACGCGAGCCCCTTTTCCACGTTCTGAATCTACTTTCACATTTCCACTATGCTGACGTACGATTCCAAGTGCAACGGTTAGTCCCAGGCCCATGTGCTGTCCCACATTTAACGAAGTAAAAAACGGATCAAAAATTTTATCACTGATCTCTTTTGGAATACCCTCACCGTTATCTTCAACTAAAACCATAACCCTACCGTTTTCCATGTAGGTTTTGATTTTAAGTTCTTTATTTCCTTTTCGATCCATAGCTTGGATCGAGTTTTTAATAATATTTTCAAAAACCGTTACCAATTGATTTACGTCCATATCAAACGCATCTGTATTCCCAATTTCTTTACTCACCTTTACAACTTTTTGGTAACACAGATTTTCTAAATTTTTCAAAGCGCGCAGCAACGGCGTGTCAATTTTAGTTTTGATTTTATTTTGTTCTTTTTCGCCAGCAAATAATAATAGTTTATCTATAATTTCATTCGCTGAACGAGCTTCTGATTTTACTCGGCTCAGTGTCTTTAGTACTTCTTCTTTTGAGTTAGCCAGGTTTCCAATTTGCACTAAAGATAAAATTTTTACTAGCGGCGCTTTCATTTCATGACCTAAAGCAGATGCAATACGCATGTTACTCTGAGCACGATCTTTGGAAACTTCTGTTGGATTCGCCGGTTTAGCTTCGTTTGAATTCAATAAAGGATTTGGAAATGACTTCTGCGTCACTTCGCCTCGAGGTGTAACCACGGCTGGCTTGGGAAACTCATTTGGCACAAGCAGAAATGAAATACCAATTAAAATAAATAAAAAGCCAAATGAAAAGAACGCAAACTGACGACGAAACTCTTCTTTGCTTTTAATAATTTCCGACAAGGACGTCTGCGTGTATAAAAATAAATCCATATTCGGGACTTTTTCCATCACTGCGAAAAACTCCTCACCGCTCGTAATCGCAAAAGACCCCGTCGACATCGTTTTATTATTTTCGCGCAGATCTTTAATCACCGTGTTTTCAAAAATCTTTTGTCCCACGTATTCTGGTTTAACATGGGCCATGCTGACTAACTCTTTATTCACAAGGGCCAGCGTTGTACTTTGGGTTTTTTGACTATCCATCAAACTTTGAAGATTTTCCCCAAGACTAACGAAAACCCACATTTTGTCTTTCAATGGAATCAATGTTAGGAGTATCCGTTTTCGCCCCTGATCCTGAAAAAATTGAAAAGAAATCTGAGTTGTATCTGGATTAATTTGAAAACTACGGACTACCTGAGTCAGAGTTTCTTTGCTTAGATCAGAAACCGGCGAAGCTTCACGAAAAAGCCATTCCACCATTTGGTTTCTATCATTCAGCAATGCCACCGCAAAATACGGACTCATGCTAGCCCAGTTAATACGGCGATTAGACTCAATACTTAGGTTCTGAGCCATTTTAGTAAGGAATTTGGCCTCTGCTTCATAGGCAGTAACCATGGTAGAGATTTGGTTCTTCATTTGAAGCTCCACGTTCTCTACTTTATCGGCAAATAATGACTGCTCGAATTTGTTGTATACAATCGATAAAAACAACACAGATACAACAACTAAAGCGACTACTACTTTTATTCTGATCAATTCTTTTCCCTATCCAAATTCTGATTCCTATTTTACGTTTATTAGTTGCCAAGAAGCAAGTACGACTATCAGTTGCCCTCTAGGAAAATCAGACGTATATGTGTTCGACATAGACTACGAAGTTGATTGAATGAGGTCGTTCATGAGTTACATCAAAACAGATTATCTAGTGGTGGGTTCAGGTTTAGCGGGATTATCGGCCGCGCTTAAACTCTCGGCACTTGGTGATGTACTGATCATTACCAAAGAAAAAGTAGAGAATGCGAACTCGACTTGGGCCCAGGGAGGCATCGCAGCCGTTTTTTCAAACGAAGATAGCTTCGATTCACACATTCAGGATACTTTGGTTGCGGGCGCTGGGTTATGCAATGAAGACGCAGTTAAAAATATTGTTACGCAAGCTCCTGAAAGAATTCAGGATTTAATAAACTGGGGGGTCAAATTTGACCTTAAAAAAGCGCCCCAGGGCGACCACTTCGAAATGGATCTTACAAAAGAAGGAGGACATTCCTACCGTCGCATCTTGCATTTTGAAGATCAAACCGGAAAGCACATTCATCAAAAACTTTTAGAACGCGTTCGTAAAACTCCAAATATTAAAATCCTAGAAGAAACGTTCGCCATAGATTTGATCTTAAACAAACAGTTAAACGTATGGGATATGTCCCCCTCGGAATGCATGGGTTTGTATGCCCTCAATAACAAAACAGGGTATGTCGAGTCTTATCTAGCCAGCCAAATAATTCTAGCCACGGGTGGATCTGGCAAAGTTTATAAATACACTACCAACTGGAGCGGCGCCACAGGCGACGGCATCGCAATCGCCTATCGTGCTGGCGCTCGATTAGCTAATTTAGAATTCATGCAGTTCCATCCAACGTGCCTATATCATAAAGACTCTCGAAATTTTTTAGTTTCAGAAGCCTTACGCGGCGAAGGCGGCGAGCTAATTGATGACCAAGGCAATGCCTTTATGAAGAAATATCACCCACTGGGCTCATTGGCCCCTCGAGACATCGTAGCTCGTTCCATCGATGCCGAAATGAAACGATCAGGGGCTTCTTCAGTTTTTTTAAAGATGACCCACTTAGATCCGAATTTTTTAAAACAGCGCTTTCCTTCTATTTATCAAAAATGTTTAGAGTTCCAAATCGACATTACAACAATGCCCATTCCCGTTGTTCCGGCGGCTCATTATTTATGTGGTGGTGTAGTTACGGATGTCGCTGGTCGCACCGACATAAACCGTCTTTGGGTGATCGGCGAGGCGGCATGCACTGGGCTTCACGGCGCAAATCGTTTAGCATCAAATTCTTTGCTCGAATGCGTGGCGATGGCTGAAAATCTATTTCAAGACTTAAAATCTGAACCTAAATTGACAACGTTCAAAGAACCGAATCCTTGGTTTTACCCTCAAAAAACTGATGATGATGAAATGATCGTGATCCACCACATGTGGAATGAGATTCGCGAAATCATGTGGAATTATGTGGGCATTGTTCGCAGTAATAAGCGCCTATCCCGCGCCCAGTCCCGCTTGAAAAATATTATGTCCGAAGTAAAAGAATACTATTCAAATTTTAAAATCCATAAAGACATAATCGAGCTACGTAATATCGCAACCGTAGCACAAGCTATTGTCGAGTGCGCGTTAAAACGTGAAGACTCCATCGGGATTCATTATAATTTGGACAATCCGACATCAAATATCAAACAAGGGATTACTCCAAAAAACTCTGTAGTATACAGAAAATACTAGCCTTCATCCCAAAGTCTGGTTGATAAAAAGATGTCTTTTTTAGACGTTTTCGTATCTAATTACAGATATGCAGTCACAATTTCAACGCAATGAAGGCTATTTCAAAGGTTATAAAAACGAATCTCTTTTTTTTCAGTCTTGGCAGAAAGAAAACCCAGAACTTAACGTCATCATTACTCATGGCATGGGCGAACATTCTGAATCCTACACCCGTTTAGTTAATCACTTCACCCCAAGCAACATCAGTTTTTTCTCGTGGGATTTGCGAGGACATGGACGCAGCAATGGTAAACGCGGTTACGCCGCAAATTTTAACGATTTCGTTTATGACATGGAGATTTTTTTAGATGAAGCGTTTAAAACGTTTAACTTTAAAGCACCCGTGATTTTACTTGGACACTCTATGGGTGGCCTCATTCAAACTAAATTCTTACTTACAAATCCAAATAAATTTAAAATCGCCGCGCAAGTTTTAAGTTCCCCACTATTCGGATTCTCTGTTGCGGTACCATCGATTAAAGACAAAGCGGCACGATTGCTGTACTCAACGTTTCCCAAAGTGACTTTAGGCAATGAGCTTTCACCCGATATGTTAACTCGTGATTCCAGCGTGGTTGCCGAATATGAAAAAGATCACCTCCGTCACGAAATGATTTCCTCTGGAATCTATCTCGGCATGATCGATAGTTTCGAAATGATTTTTCCTCGCGCTCACGAAATTAAGATACCAACTTTCATGCAAATTGCGGAAAAAGACCCCGTAGTTTCCTCAGCGAAAGCTAAGGAGTTTTTTGAACTCATTTCATCACCCTACAAACGTATTGTAGTTTACGGGGATGGCGCTCGACATGAAAACTATAATGACATTCACCGCGAAACTGTATTTCTGGATTTAGAAAAAAATCTTAAAGGATTGGTAAAATGAAATTTCTTTCCGCACTCTTCATTTTTGCTTTAACGGTATCCTGCACAAGCAAGGTAATATCACCGGCTCCGCATATTAAGCTGATCTCTGAATCGGATTACTACGACACTGTTAAAAAAAATTCTCGTCACCAGCAAATCTATTCGGGCTTATATAACTCTATCGACATGACGGCCGCCGTGATCAACACAGAAGTGTTCGAAGCCCAAGTTGACCAAATGGCGCGCGTATTTATTTGGGATGAAAACAAATACACTCAAGAAAAGGCGGCTGCCGACGGTAAACTTCGCAAAGAAGCCGAATTCTTTGTTAGCTTTTTTACGCCAGAGCGTAAACACGATGATTTAAATAAGAATAAAACGTTGTGGAAAATATTTTTAGATGTCGACGGAAAACGCTACGAAGGCAAGACAACAAAAATAAAACTATTAACGGAAGAACTTCAAAGTATTTATCCGTTTCACAATCGATTCTCAACCCCGTACTCAATCGTTTTTCCTATTCCGATGAAAAACATCGAAAAAGCGAATTCCTTGAAACTGACGATCACGGGTCCCGTCGGTACATCGACTGTGGATTTCGGTACCGCGACGAACTGATTCGTCGCGGACGCAACAAACTATTCTCTGTTTAGTTTTACTTTTACAGATTCGTTATTGTATTTGATCACCATATATTTAGACTCGCTAGCCACTGGCAAGTTAGCTAAATCAAATGTGTATACTTTTGGTTCAACCACTTGATCTGGGCAGATCATTCGCGTGGCACCAACTACAAGTTCGCTATCACAAACAACCGCGTAATTGCGGGTCATACGATCTTTGTTACAAAGCGAACCCACTTGAACGTCCACAGACTTAGTATTGCAGTCTCCAAGAAATGTTACATACAAGTAATTTCTGTATGTGAACGCACCAAATGATGCTGGTTTTGCGGGAGCCGAAAATGCGAATGATGATAAAAATAAAGCCGTTAATAAAACAAGTTTCATGGTTAAACCCTCCTGATGCCGTTAAGTCGTAACGTCATTAAAACAGTGGGTCAACAGTTTATCTTTTGAAGGCCTTATCAACAATGAAATCAAACGCCTTAGGGAGATATTGGGACAGTTTTAAATTTGCACCTGTAAATCCAGATGGTTTCAAAACACTCAAATCCAAACGTATAGCTTCGTATATGTGTTCTATATATTTCGCCGTTGGCGTCGAAGGTAATTTGATTTTTATATGGTCGCCATAAAGATTATTTATCTCTTCAAACATATCGGTCTTAATGGCCGGACTCAGCAAAACCAAAGTGGACACTCCCGTTCCTTTTAACTCTTTACGCAGGCACTCAGTGAACGAAAGCACCGCCGCCTTAGATGCGGAATAGGTCGAAGCCGCTGGTAAATGCATTAACGACGCGACACTGCTATGATTCACAATCTTTCCAGATTTTTTGTTTAACATTTGGGGCAACACAGCATGAGTCAATTGGATCACGCTGTTTACATTCACTGTTAGCATGCGCTGAATCTCTTCCATAGTTTGCTTTTCAAGCAAGCCACCAACCCATAGTCCCGCGTTATTAAATAAAATATCTACGTCGTGATCATTTAGTTTTCGTCCAATCTGTTCGACTTCGCTTGGAATAGATAAATCCGCTTCGTAGGTAACAACAGATTTGGCACCTAGATCTTTTAACTCTTTTTCTAATTCAAGATTTGCTTTACGATTAACTAATATCAATGCGGTATTTTCCGTTGCAATTCGTTTGCAAAACGCTTTACCCATTCCACGATTGGCTCCAGTAACGACCACCGTTTTATTTTTTATCTGCATAACCCCAACCTTTTAAAACCTCAGCTTCTTCAGATTGAGATTTCACTTTTTTGAATTTAGCGCCAGAGGCACCCTTCACGCGCTGTTCGCACTCGGCCCATGTTTTATGGCGCTCTAAAACCCCATTCTTTAGCGACAAATAATAATTCACTTCCGTTGATTCTTTTTTCTTAAAATTTGTATCCGGAATTGGTTCAGTTTTAGGCGTCTCGAAAATATCAAATGCGTAGTAAGCATTATCACCATCGTACAAATCGATATACTTGCCCGTTGAAAAACACACCGCGATTTCATCACAACGTTCATTTCCAGCAATGCCGTTATGGCCACGAACGTAATTCCATTTAATTTTTTTATTCGAAATATCAGCCAACTGACGCTGAACAGTTTGCCAAAATTCCTTGTTAGCAACGTCTTTACCTTCCGCATTTTTCCAACCACGGAAAGCCCAGCCTTTAAGCCATTTTGTAACACCATTCAAAACATACGATGAATCGGTGTAATATATAAGTTGATCAAACGAGACGTCTTTTAGGTAATGAAGTCCTTCAATTAAACCCTGAAGCTCCATCTGATTATTTGTTGTGGCTGCGCGACCGCCGCCAAGCTCAACTACTTGATTATTGGGTAATCCAAGGATGGTGGCCCATCCCCCTCGCCCTGGATTCCCGCTACATGCTCCGTCTGAGTACATCACTACTGTTTTCACAGCTAGAGACTAAAACGGCAGCTTTAAAAATTCAACTAACTTAAGTTCCCGCAAACGTCGGATTGTTCGTTTGGGGTTGAGTTAAAAGTAACTCGTCCGACCAATCATTCAAATCCACGTTTAAAGCTTGACTCAACACTTCATTAATATGATTTACAAAAATAAATTGGATATCTGATTTGATTTCATCTGGGATATCGCGCAGGTCCTTTTTATTTTTCTCACATAAAACAATTTGTCTTACGCCCGCTCTGTGCGCAGCGATCACTTTTTCTTTTATACCACCAACCGGTAGCACTTTACCTCGCAGACTGATCTCGCCCGTCATCGCCAACTTAGGATTCACGGCCACCCGGGAAACTAGCGACGCTAATGAAGTTAGGATCGTAACACCCGCCGACGGTCCATCTTTAGGAATAGCACCAGATGGTACGTGTAAATGAATATCAAATTTGTTCATATCTAGCCGCGGAGCCAAGACCGACAATCTAGATTTCACAAGTGACTTGGCAATTTGTGCAGATTCCCGCATCACATCACCTAGCTGACCTGTAATAATTAAATCGCCTTTACCTGGTACCAGCGCCGTTTCAATAAACAGAATATCGCCACCAACCGGAGTCCAAGCCAAACCTGTGACTACTCCGGCCGTCGATGTAAATTCCGCCACTTCGCTGGCAAATTTTTCTGGACCGAAAATATCTTCAAGATTACTTATGCTCACCGTGACTTTCGTTTCACCACGCTGCAGTTTTTCTGAAGCATATCGACAAATTTCGCCGACTTTTCGTTGAAGATCACGAACACCTGATTCCCTGGTGTAGTGCGTGATCACTTTCAAGAGAGCTTCATCCGTAACCCGCAATTCTGATTTTTCAAAACTATACTCTTCCATCTGCTTAGGAATAATATGGCTTTTCGCAATATTAAATTTCTCTGCCGATGTGTAACCCGATAAATCAATGACTTCCATCCGATCTAACAACGGACCAGGAATTCCTTCTAAAGAATTGGCCGTCGCGATGAAGAAAATTTTCGACAAATCAAATGGCGTATCTAGGTAGTGATCCTGAAACGTATGATTTTGCTCAGGATCAAGGACCTCCAACAATGCGGCTCCCGGATCTCCCGCATAACCGCGAGATAGTTTATCAATTTCGTCCAATAAAAATACTCCGTCATTCTGTTTCACTTTAGAAAGCGCAGAAATAATTTTACCTGGCAAGGCTCCGATGTAGGTTCGTCTATGACCACGAATTTCTGATTCGTCACGAACACCACCTAAGCTAATACGGTGATATTTTTTATCGAGCGCGCGGGCGATGCTTTGACCTAGCGATGTTTTACCAACCCCCGGAGGGCCGATAAACAATAGGATTGAACCCTTTTGGTTTTTACGACGTTTCATGACCGCTAAATGCTGCAGGATACGTTTTTTAATTTTATCCAGACCATAGTGATCCGCATTTAAGATAGCCTCTGCTTCATTTAGATCAAATTCCTTACCGGGTGAACTTTCACTCCATGGTAGAGACACTAGCAGATCTAAATGCGCACGAATCATTTGATGCTCTGGAGATTGCGTTGACGAAGTCGATAGTTTCTTCAACTGTTGATTCGCTAACTTCAAGGCCTCTTCGGGCATTTTTGCTTCGGCTATTTTCTTTTCGTACTCGGATTCTAAATCCGGGGAATCATCGTCGCCAAGTTCCTCTTTAATAGTTCTAAGTTGTTCGCGCAGAATATGTTCGCGCTGAGTTTGTCCTAATTTATTTGATAGCTTACTACGAATATCATTTTGGACGATCATCGTTTGTTTAAATTCTTGTAACAACGTTAACAAAGCTAATGTTCGCGTTCTTAAATTAAAATCTTCCAAAATTCTTTGTTTTTCAGATACCGATAAATCAATATTCGCCGCCGCCATGTGACCAAGCAGTGCTAGGTCATCGATGCCTTTAATTAGCTCGATCATATTATCCGTGTTACCGGGCATAACTTTTAAAATATCGGTTCCCATTGTTTTTAAACTTGTCAAAAACGCGTGCTCTGTGGGTTTATCCATATCGATAACATCATCATAACGTTCAAGATTTGTCTGATAACAATCTTCTGCATTAAAATAATTTACGGAGCGCGCGCGATAATAACCACGAACCACGACAAAGTAACTTGAGTCTGGTGTAACTTTAATTGATTCCACTTTACAAAGTGTACCGAACGAATTTAAGTCGGCTTCAGAATCCAAATTTCCGTCAGAATCTTTCTGTGCGACTGCGAATATCCATCCATCTTTGTTAGAAGACAAATCAACGGCACGCTTACTCTTGTCCCGTCCAACTCGCAATGTCTGTGTGATTCCGGGGTAAATAACTGTGTTCTTTAAAGGAAGAACAGGTAACGCTCCAACTGGGTATGACATATATACTCCTATAAGCAGAAGATGAGACCCTTGAATTTAATGTCAAGGCCACGAATATATTTGGGGAAGGTATAACGATAATTAATATTAATTGGCGCATTCATTGCTTCGTAGAAATACATGAACAACATCGTACGTAATTACTCATTTTATATAGTATTAGCAACAACTCTACTGTCGAACTTTCAGTCAAAGGCTCATTTTAGCCAAGTGCCCGAAAATGTTTACGAGTTTGAATTACAAATGGTCGAGCATAGTATTGGAACCGGTATTACTATGCGATATTTACTTTTGCGTAGCCTGTTAAATGGAGTAGCTACCCAGTTTCCAACCTTAATGCAGCATCGTGAGCTCATTAATGCTCGCGCCGACCAGCATGATTTGTCTAAATTTGCTCATAGCCCAGCGTTCGTAAAAGAGTATTATCCAAAAGGAACTACTACCCATTTAAGCGCACCGGTTTTGAAATATTATGGTTATGATATTCGCACCAACCCTGATTCTCTTCAACCTGAACAAATCGCAGAAGCCAAAAATGCATTCAAACATTTGAACATTATTGATGATCGCTTGTTAGACGAATTAGTCGAAAACTACGTTCACGATAAAAACATGCCAGAAGACGAGGTCGCCGCTCTTAAAAAAGAACTTTACCAATTCGAACATATGTCTGATTTATTAAATCGAAAAATGTTTGAGAATATTTTGCGCTTTAGAAAAAATTTCGGACACAATGGAAAAGCGCAAGAAGTTTTTGAATTCGGTCGTCCAATTGTATTAGATAATGGCGATGCAAATGATTGGAATTCTGGCGAGCACACTAAACGAATTGCATTACAATATATCCACTCGCCGGCACTCTATAAATTAATCATCGGAATTCATCCCCAAACAGTTGTTCAAACCTACTTAGAGGCGACCAAAGATTCTCCATTTTTACAAACTCGTGAAGCTCTCACCTTGCGGAACAGAGCCGTTAGCGATTACGTCAAAAACCGTGAAACAATGGCTCCAATCGAAGAAAAACTTACTAAGCGAAAAACAACTCGAGCTGTAAACTTCTGCCACTCATTTTATGCTAAAAAGTAACCCTTAAAGACTTAAGACAGGTGTCTAACTTTCTACATCTCTAGCACCTAAAAGCCTTAAAACTGTTCTCAATTCGAATAAAACGATTTATGAGGGCATATCCTCTGCACGTTCCATAAATATGGGTTTTTTAGAACGAACACTAACAGAAATTGGAGAATTCTTTGCTCGCGATATATTATCGTTTGCGATTTTTATCTTCCTTAGCGCCTTCCTTATTAATCATTTAGCGTCCGCTCAAACGCTGGTTCGCAACACCAGTTCTATAACCCAAAAAATGCGTCCTAAAAAATTTGTAGGTGAACGACCCATTAGTCAGATTAACAATGATCTTCGTTTTCACGATGGTAGCGGCACTGGGAAAAACTGGCAGTTTAATCTAGGTCTAAATACGGCTCAAAAAGCACAAAATAACAGTTCGTATTCGGTCAATACCGAAACATCACTTAAGTTTAACGAAGATATGAGCATGAAGGGTTTATTAAATTACTCTAAATATGCAAAGAACGAACTACAAAGTGACGTGTCCGACTTACTTTTGAATTTATATTTCATGAAATCACGTTTCGCGGGAATGAACGTGTCCCCCTATCTAGTATCAACTCTGCCTCTTTCAAAAGATTCGACACAAAGACAGTCCCTAAGCTTCAGTGCTGGCTTAGGGGCAAAACTATCGAGCCAGTCTCGACTCGGTTCTGGAATACTTAATACATCTGGTAGTATTTCCGCCCAAAAATATTTTCATAAATTTGAAACTGCAATTAACAATTCAGTTAATACGTCCCATGCATCCAATCAACAGATATCAACTGGTTGGGAATATAAAGATTTCGGTTTTGGTATTCAGCTAAGGCATATAAATTCTTGGAACTATGCGGGCGCGATGAAAGATTCTTTCTTTCACGTGCAGACATTTTCTTGGAATGTCAGCAAACAGCTGTCGTTCTCAGCGGGGCAATCTAGCTCTGGCACAGTGATCTCACCTAACCAAGAAGAAATCGAAATTCGACTAGTGGAAGACAATTCTTCAGCGCTCTTCCTTTCAACCAACTATATTTTCTGATTCTCGATCTTGAATAAATTTATCAAAGTAAATTCCCATCGGTTGTAGCTGATATAGTAAATGATCCACTTTTTTCTGATCTACGTAGTCGATCGCTAAATCAAAAACGGTAGTTGCTGGCAATTTTTTTATATATGCTAAGCACTGGGCATAAAATTTCAATTGCTCGGAATACAGTTCCGTATGGGTTGAACGGCCCGATTTATAGTCGATGATCAGCACGCGGTCTGATCCAAAATATACAAAGTCAATTGATCCAACAATTTGGTATTCACCATACTGAAACGTAAATCGATACTCTCGCAAACCCGTTGCAAAAATTTTGACCAAATCGACACCATAAGAAAACTGAGGATAATACGAAAACTCAAACATACCTTTTTCACGACGATGATGCGTCTCAATCCCTTTCTGGGAAATGATAACTTGGTTCAAGGACGACTGTCGTTTGCCTTTAGAAGAACTAAACGACAGCGGACCCCGAACTTCACCTTCACTGATTTTTAAATCCAGTTGACTAAAAAAAGAGAACGGCGACGTGTCTACGGACGCAGTTTCGACATGTAACCCGGCAGACGGTACTTGCAAAATAGTGTCATCAACAAAACTATTTGCATCGATCGTGTTCCATCCCATGGAAAAAACCAACGAGTCCTTATTCATCAAATACTGATTATAGAAATCACGTACTTGATGAGCCCAAGTAGACTCCGAGAATTTATTGAGTGTAAATAACGAAACCATTTTGCGAGCTCGTGTTAAAGCTACATATAAGAGCCTCTCAAACTCTTCAGCTTCCCGTTCTTTTTGAATTGCCCACTGTTGCCAATGAATGGGGCTCCTGATCTTATCGTCTTTAGCCTTGTTTTTGATGAAGATAGAATACTCTTTGGTTTCTGGATCCACATCCAGAGTGTAGCGACCGCGTGTACGTTGCGGGCTGTGTATACCAATGACAACAACATGATCAAACTGCAAACCTTTTGACGCATGGATCGTCATCATTTGAATCTTTTTCGGTTCAACTATAGCTTGAGTTTCACTTTCCTCATAAAAGTCATTTTTGTTTGGATCTAACACGGCATCCAGTTGAACTAGAAAGGAATCAAGTCCCTTGGCCAACTCTTCTCGCAACCAGAAGAAACACTTCCAAATATTAGATTCCTTCTTTCCAGACGAATCCGCTATATGATTCAGCACAAAAGACGCTTCATTAACAGCAAACAACTGCGTTGTTTCAAGCAGTCCTATGTCTATACTTTTAAGTAAATACCGATTTAGTGCATCGATTGCATGTGCAACTCGTGATGGCTGACCATCTTTGTGAAACACCAACTGTTCCCAGGACCTATAGTCCTGAGTTACAATTTTGATTTCATCTGGCGTCAAGCCCATGGCAGGAGTCTTGAGTAAAAAAACTAAGTTATTAATATCACCCGGCCGAACAAGGAAACGAACGAAAAACAAAATATCCAAGATTTCACGCTGTTTAAAAAACTGCCCTTGGCTATGTACATAATGAGGAACACCCAAAACTTCCAATTGAACGGCTAAGTCATCCAAGTCACGATTTGTACGTGAAAGCACAACAACATCTTCAAGCTTAATTTCCGGATGTTGCTTAACTAAGCGAGAAATTTGTTTTGCCGTCAAAGCAGCATTTTCAGTTTTATCACCAATTTCATAAACATTGACGTCTTGCTTTAGATTTACATTTTCCTTAATAGGTACCATTTTTTGAAACTGGCGATACTGACGAGAAAAAAACTCGTTGATGAAATTTAACACACCGGAATGAGAGCGATAATTATTGTCCAATACTTCAATGTGACCCGAAGATTTCAATTCATTCATTTTTCCATCGAATACGCGCGAATCCGAACCCCTAAAATAGTAAATGCTTTGCTGAGGATCGCCCACAAAGAATACCCGAGCTTTTCCTATCAATTTATTCAACAACGAAATCTGGATAGGACTCGTATCCTGGAATTCATCGATCATCCAGAAGTCCCACTTCTTCGAAAATGTTTCAAATAAATAAGGCTTTGTTTCTATAATTTGAAAACACAAGGTTTCAATATCAGAAATTGAAATCTGCTGTGATTCTTTCTGATCCGCATTAACGGCCGCAAAGAATTTTTCAGCAACGTCTTCAAATGTCGTTTGAATCAATTGAAAGTTTTCTAAAAAATCTTCGTGATAATTTCGATCTCTGAATTCCCGTAATTTTTTTATACTCGAAACGAAACCAGCCTGAGACAAAATTAAGTCTTCGTCCCCTTTTTTAGAAACCGTTGGTAGGCGAGCCAGCGTTTCTTCCCAGGCCAGTAGTGCAGCTATAGTTTCTGCGTCTTCGGAATCGATATTGGGAAAATTCTGAAGCGCATTCGCCCAAGCATCTGTTAATTTAGAGCGACGAAGCACATTCAAATGAACGCGAAATTCAGAAATAAATTCACTCTTAAGTTTCTGCAAATAAGAAGCAAACGCAGCACGATCTATGGCTTTAAGCGATCCCACTGTTAATCTAAACTGCCGATAGTCACAAACTAATGTGTATAGTTCTGATAGAGTGAATGTATCTAACATCACTGCGACGACAGGCTCTTCGTTTACAATTTTCCTAAACAATTTTTGCTGTCGTCGCGCAATTTCTGAATCATTTACAACCGCAAAGTCTTTAGTCAGGCCAAATTCAGATTGGTTTTGCCCAATGAACATATGCAAAACCCCATGAATGGTGGAAACAAGCAAATGGCCTTTCGAATTTATAAACTCAAAAAACTCTCTATCATAAGTTTCAATAGCTTTCTTCAATAGCCGTTCATTAATTTCTTGAGTCGCCTTGTTAGAAAACGTAGTTAAAACAACGCGTGGCCATGTATCGGCCTGTTTCTTATGACTATGAAAAAAATTATATACTTCGTTGATAAGGCGAGTTGTTTTTCCAGCTCCAGCGCCAGCACGGATCAAAACATTTTTAGTTACAGGTGAGGTGCTCTGCAAGACAGCCTCCATTCACAGTATTGGCATTTCTTTTCATCTGCCGGGTTTGGGTAAAAGTGTCCGCCACGCATCTCTGTAATCATCTCTTGAAATTGAGACAAAAACTCGGCCTCTACTTTTTCTTTGTCCTCGATAGTGCCAATGGTCTTCTTTGCATATCCAAAATCATAAATTTTTGGGTCGGCTACCGCAAATCCTTTTTTATTTGCTAAATCTGGCAATTGCCAATAACTCAGATTTTCAACTTTTCCGGCCCAAGATTCTTTCGCATGATTTTGTACTATATGATTGTACAGCAGCAGCTGAAACTCTTTATTTTTTATCCAATCGATATAGGATGAGTAATTTTTTAAGCTCGATTTATAATCTACCAACCATAAATGATTAGTTTGAGTATTTAAAAGAATCCTATCAATAACGCCGGAAATTTTTACGGTATCCCTGGTATCTACAGAACTAAATTCGTACCGTTTCCAATCATAATAGATTTCCCATGGCCACTCAACCGCGACACTTTTAAGTTCCGGCAAGTGAGTCCGGAGTTTAATCTCGTGTTCAATAAACTTTATAACATTTTCGAAGTATGATTTTTTGACCAGGTTCCAAGTTGTTTCACTAAAACCCGCAGCAAAAATGGCCGCAAAGTCAGTTTGCAGCCTGATCAACATGTTGGCTTTCTCAATATCCGAAAGTCCTGACGTTACCAGCGGTGCAATGTACTGTTCTTCTTTGGCTATTAGTTGTTCAAAAATTGAATGATACCAACTCCCCTTGTCACGTGCATTTATATCAAAACTTTCTGCCTCGACACTTCGCAGTCGCAATACTCTTTGAAAATAGAATTTCTGACGGCAATCTAAAAATGTTTGGATTGAAGACGGGGACAAAGATATTTCATTTAACGAAAAGTGTGCTACCGGTGATGCTTGATTTGGTTTCAAATCCCAGCGTTGAACATCCACTTTATAATCTTGCTCCCTCTGATGAATCCAATGCGAGTCTCTATTTGAAATTAACAAATCCCATAAAATTGGATTCGGCAAATCCATTTCTTTTTCAAACAATTTTTGTTCAAAAGCCCGGTTTTGCCAATGCGGTGCCGGGTTTTGAATTCGCGAGTCAATCGCTTTATAGGGGTAAGACATCACTACGGTACCGTTAACTTGCGTCAGCAGATCTTCAAGTAAAAATGAATTCACACTTAAATCTGGGTGCTCAAGATACACGCCTAGTTCACTACCCATAGTGAAAATGTCCTCGGGAGGAATTGCTTCTTTAAACTGACTTGCAAATGCGCTTTCGTCGAGCCCTAACACAAATATGTTTTTCTGATTAAAGAGCGAAACTTGCGATAGCGATGTTAATTGAATTCCTTTTAAGTCCTTGGCATTAACTGTGACGTTCGATTGCAAGGCAATTTTTTCTATTTGCGCTACCCACTCCTTAGGTAATAACTTTACAGACGGTGACGAGGAATCAAATAATGCGTTGATGATTTTTTCTTTACGCTCTCCCAGACCAGCTCGTTCCCAGAAAGATTCTGTTTTTCGCACAAATTCTATCGCCGAAATCTCTGTTTCCCGAAACGACAATAATGTCTCTAAATTCATGGCTAAATGCTGCGAAAAAAATTCCGGCAACCACTTTTGAACTAAACTCAGAAAAACGTCAGACGACAAAAAAGGAGAATTCAGTTTTTCTTCCACTTTTGCAAATTGATTTTTTTTATCGGCACTACTGAAACGAACGAGCGATTCTTTTACGGATGAAAATTCTATTTCATTTTTGAAAAAAGAAAGATCAGATAGCAATTCACGAACATCTTGGAATTCAAGATACGTCGATTTTTTAGTTTGGTTTACGGGGATGCCCTCTGCTAACAATTGCCACTGCAACAAATCAGAATATTTACGAATATCCGGTGCCACGATAGCCATGTTTTGCCACGCAACTCCGTCCTGTCCCCAGGCTTTAATTTGCCCCACGGCATAGCGACTTTCTGATACTGCGGAGGAAAACTTTCTGAGTTCAATTTGGGCCGCGGAAAGTGCCTCTTTCGCCTTGTTATCTACTTTATCAAAACGCTCATAGGCCTGGATCAAATGATCATATTCCTTATCAAATGCGTGAATAGTTTGAAATAACACAACATCGTGATTTTTTGCTAGCTTCTGAACGACACTGGCTTCTAACATTCCATATTCCACACCCAGATCGAAATAGAGGCGCTCCATCGGTAACCGTAACTCGACTAAATCGGCAGTTTGCAATTGAGGAACAATCCAATCTTCACAAACAATTTGAGCATCCAAAAAGAAAGACAGGAAAAGTCGATTTAGTAATAAATCTGGTTTCAATCTAAGCTTACGCTCTTCAGAAGAATTTAACCATTCATCTAATTTGGTTTCGTCTAAATCTGGATCAAACAAAAGAGAGGCATAGTACGTGATACTACGAAGCCGGCTTTTCTCATCGATAACATCAATATCCAAATCGCTTTTAAGGCCTTGGAGTTTTCGGCGCAAGAACACTTCTGCAAATTCACGCGAAACTATTTTAAATTCAGGAAATGTGCGTTCATGGACCATACGAAAGAAAGAACGATGCCATTGAACGCTGAGGTCTAAAAAATAACCATCGCGAGACAATATATGCTGTGACATATATTCCCGATCACTAGCTTTAGAAACTATCCACGATTCTTTTTGGATATTTGTATTTTGGAAGTATTCCCAAATCTGATTCTTTGAATTTACTTTAATCAGTTTTAGCACGTTGACTTACCTATCATTGATAGCCCCTAATATCGGGCTATTAACGGCGTTGTTTTAGATTTCGTCTCTTCCCGTCTTTTGAATAGAAATTAAAGTTTGCGTCAACAGATAAGTCAATACTTAAGCTTAAAAGAATCTGATTTTCAGGAGTTTGCCCAGGGTATTCGCCCGCTTCGGTCTTAAACATCGCCGCATCGAAATTTAGGAACAGAAAGCTAAACCCGGCTCCTAAGGTATTATAACCCTGACTAGAGCCAACTCGTAAATCAATCAGAGGCAGCGACAATTCAAAACCCGTATGCAGTTTTTTGCCAATCTGCACGCCTGTATCGTTGATATGTCGATATTCCAAACCGCCCGACAAATCAATACCAGGAAGATCTAACACCAGCCCCACTCCAGCTTGTAAGTTATCCTTAATTCTTGGAGGCGCATCATTTCCGGCCGTTTTTGTAAAGGCCGTAGACCCGACATCCTGCCACACGATGGAAAACGAAGGTGAAAATCGTCCAGGAATCTTGGTCATGATCGCAAGGTCACCACCGTAACCTACGCCTTTGTTTTCAAATTCGTCTTTTAATGCTTCGGCGTTTCCGGCGGCAATTGTACTTAACCCAACTGTTTGGTATCCCCCCCAGCGATTAATACGTTTGAATGAAAAACCTAGTGACGTTAGCGGTGCAATAGTGGCCGAACCCGCCACGACAAGTCCGTAGTCGTTAAAGAAGGTCATATCAATGTTAGGAAATGCCGTGTTTCTTAAAATCATGGACACTTGTGCATCATCATATAAAGATAGTCCAAAGTTTGGCATCACCGCCGACACACGCGCATTACCGCTTAATCTTATTTTCTTTCCAAAAAATTGATCATAATCAGAGGCACTATTCACCGCTGTTGAGTTTTGATAACTTTCTATTGTTTCGACACCGTTAATACCAAGACCAACATTGGCGACTTCGACAGCAATTCCGCTCACAAAACCTAAAGCTGCGGGATTAATTGTTGGCGCATCTGTGTCTTTAACAAAACTCAAATAGACTCCGCCCATACCGAGCGCACGAACGGGACGATTGTATTCGTACAACGCGGCGGCAAAGGAGAAGGTGCTACTAAATAATGTTAGAACTAGCCATATCTGTATCATTTTATCTTTCATCACAAACAACATGTGGGAAACGTACATCCCGAAGTCGGCTCAATTCCCATATCACTGGAACGAAGCAATACGCGTGTAACGGTTTCATCAAAACTAGCGCTGTTTGGATCAGTGATAGCGCATGAACTTCCGCATGTGGCTTTGATTTGTTCTAAATCTGTTAACGCTTCAGAGTTTCCAGATAACACAGCTGAAACCGCTGCTAAGTTATCAATAACAAGCCCCATGCCCGACATTACTTGCCTCAAATAATCGGTAGAAATACTTGATGAGTTACAAGAGCTATAGGTTGCATCTGCATTTCCGTCCTGATTTACATCCGCGGCGTCTCGTAAATAAGTACCCATTTTAGCCATGCCCAAAACGGCCATAAAAAGGTTTTGCTCAGTTGAGCGTGCTCCCGATGTAGCGCCAAATGTTTCGATCACCTTTTGAGCTTCGTAGCAATTGGAAGGGGAAACCGCTACGTCTTTAAATTTCTGCATAAAAAACAAAAATGGGGTCCCGGTCGATGACGTTAGTGAGGAAACAAACGTAACAAAGTTTAGACCACACTTGGATGCATATGCCCCGGCCAAATCTTCACGAGGGCATATTTTGATTCCATCGACTTTTTCACAGCGTGAATAAAAACCGTTATCCTTTGTCTTAATTTCGACTAATTTTGAAATAGCCGTATCGTAGTCCTGATCATTTAAGGAATCGCGAGCGTCTTGATACAATGCCTCTGATGTATCTTTCTTCGCAGTTAACTGGAAAAAATTCCCGCCGCACCCGACCGAAAATGCAATAACCATCGCAAAAAATGATTTAGAAACGGAATGTAAATTTTGCGACATTTCGTCGATCCTCTTTGGGTGCAGACGAAGTTCCAACTTCTTCGCCATAAGTAGCAACTTGGAATTGAAAACGCTCTGAAGCCAACTCAAATCCGGCGGTCACATAGCGCTGATTATAACCTCCGCGGAGAAAAAATACGTCGCCAAAATTTACCTCCACACCTGCATGATATAACTTACTTTTATCCTCTTCGTCTTTTGCAGTTAGTATTCCATGATAATCAAAAGACCACAGACTGCGGATATTAGATTTGTGAATGACTTGAAATGAAATTCCCGCATCTACATCTTGAGCCACGCTGGCAGGACGTTCATTTGTGCTCATCCGAGTATAATAAGTTTTATCAAAAGCCGTGTTCCCAATATCGCGCGCCACCAAGGCCAGCGTTGGTAAATTATCCCACGGCGCCGTAAGAATCAGTCCGACGTCGGTCCCCACCCCTAGACCATGTTTCGCTTTATTTTCAGTAGCTAAGGTTGGCAAATCTACTGTGCCTGACGGATCAATAGATGTTTCATTGACCTCCGTGCGACTGATAAGTTTCCCAGTAAAGCCAAGTTTGATTCGTCCGTCCCAAAATCTGAAATTATAGCCTAACAAAAGTGCCATATCGTCACGATAGAACACGGACGCATTGGTCGACGTTTCAGCGATAGCTCCAATTTCATTTTTTACTAACAATCCAATACCAAAATTTTTAGCCACAAATGACGGGAACAACTGTGTTCGTGCATAAAAATAATCACCGGGAGTCGTGGCAACAGCAGGCAACACCTGGGAAATAGACGTCGGATTTGAAAAACTCTTTGAACGATACGTATTTAAAGCGGCACTGCCTAAGTCAATTTCCGGATCGAAGATAGTCCCAAACAAATTTCTTAATTTACCTAATCCCGCGGGATTAACTATCAGGGCCGTCTCGTCATTCACAGACGCGACCGATGCGTTCCCCATACCAAGCGGTCGAATTCCATTATAAAACTCAAACCGTTCCGTAGCGAACACCAGATTCGAAAAAAGAACCAGAAACCCAATTAATTTCATACTTAAATTGTAAACCATTTCACACTGGTCCCATTAGCCCTTTCGTTAAGTATGGACCTTGGCCCGTTTTTCCGAATGAGGTCTTGATGCCAACTAAATCCTAATTACAATAAAAACCGGAGTGAAAAATGAATTTAAAAAAAACTAGACTTACTATCGTACGTTGCCTTTCAGTAACACTGACGAGCGTCCTTCTAATCGGGTGCGGATCAGAAACCGAAGTTGATAAAATCGGTGACGCTCAACAATGTCTAAATTCGGCGACATCAACTACAGCGATGGACTGTGTCACTAAAGTAGATGGCTTGAGTTCTACGGGAGCCTATAACATTCGTTGTGCTGCCGCGTTTGTGCGCGAAGGCTTTGCTAATCCAACAAAATACACGAATGCATTCAGCAATTTAAACAATGGACAAGGTACAGCTAACTTCATGGGATTGGTTTCGTTCTCTTCAACGGGCTCCATAACTACAGATGCGTCTAACGCAAATACGACGTTCAATGATTGCTATAAAGCCAATGCGAAAGGCAAGACTCTGATTTCTGCATTCGGCTATTTTTCTACTGCCTTACTCAACTTTTTTTCGGGAACAAATGCGTCTGCGTGTAAAGCTCCGACAAGTGGCGCTTACAACTTAGAAACATGTATGCAACAAGCCGCTATTGCCAACCCTCAATATTTGTTAGATATCGCTTCAACAAGCACTGCAGATTCTTCACCATCTGGTTTAGTTCAAACGTCAATCGGCAGCGTTATCATTTCTACATATAACATCAGTTGCTCTGGCGCCGGAGCCAATAAAGAACTATGCGCTACTCTTGAAAAAGCAATTACAGCCGGAGGATCCAATCCGCGTACAGTGTTCACATCGTTTTTCTCTACGTCCGTTAAACCTTAGCTCGATAAAGAACTCTTTACATTCGCGGAGGCTTTAATAGCCCTCCGCAAAAAAATCCCAATTCCCATAAGATTCTGCTAGCCTCCCGCCCTAATCGTGGTATCACACCCTGTCCCGCTAAGATAAGGAGTCTGATATGATAAAAGTGTTAATTGTAGGTCTTGCCCTATTGGTTTCTTTAAACGTCTTTGCGGATGCTGAAAAATGCCTTCAGCCACTTAAAAACACTAACGGATTAAATCCCCTGACCCTGCAAGATTCCTATTTATTACGAATTCATAAAACACTAGCCGGTGAATTAGATCCGATCGTTCTGGGCGATGGCGGAATCGTCACCGCAACATGGGTCGCAGGTGTACAACCTACAAAAAAAGAAGCTTCAATTTTATTAGTTATTTTTGAAAGCGACAGCGATCATCCAAACACTACGAAAATTGATAGGTCATACTATAGAGGCTGGCCATTCCTGTTACTTAAAGCTAGCTGCCTTGAACAAATGCAAAACGAAAAGCAAATGAGAGCTTTAGATGATTTAGTTAGACGCCACCTGAATCCGCCTCGCAATAGCCTATTTAAGTTCTACACATTTCAATAATTTGTTACGTAGATTTTAAAAACCCAAAGGACCAGTTCTGGTCCTTTTTTTTACTCTCGATTGGATGTCGAATCCTGATTTCGTTACTATGAATAATCAGGACTCAACCATGAAAATAGAAAACTTAGAAATCAATTTTAGGCTTCCCAACGCAGCCACCGTACCAATGTCGTCTTTGCAAAAAGATTATTTTCAAATTTTAAAACAAGAAAAGTCCATCGCCAAGACAGTCTATTTTTATTATCAACAAGGTTGGTTGATTAATTTTGCGGAACTGTATGCATTGATTTACAATTTGACGCAGGTTCAATCCATAACGAATCCAGAATTTCTAGATTACTTTCGCCAACTTATTTTGAAGACAGAACCGGACAAGACTAATTTACATCCAGAAATTAAAACTCAAGACGTCGATTTGAATTCAGTTAAGAACTTACCTTTCTTTCGATCACTAAAGCCAGACAGCTTAAATTTTATGTTAGCTAATTCCAAAGCGTACTCGGTAGCTCAACAAAATATGTTTATTCAAGAAGGCGGCGTAGATCGTGACATGTATGTGCTACTTAAAGGCCAAGTTGGAATTTACAAAAAAAATGCGGCAGGAGAACGATTTCGTGTCGCCACATTAATTCCTGGATGTTTGTTTGGTGAATATGCGTTCTTTTTAAATGAGCCACGTTTAGCCGATGTTGTCGCGCTCAGCGATGTACAGGTTTTAAAAATAATTTACATTCCTTCGGTTTTTGATCAATGGATCCGCAAAGAGGTCGCCGATTCACTGAAACACCGATTCTGGGTTATCCACGGAATTGTGCGATCGCCAGTTTTATCAATTTTACCAGAAGACACTACGGATCAGCTCATTCATCGTGGCCAGTTGAAGACCATCGCTGCCAATGAAATCCTGTTTAAAGAACGGGCCCCCGGACATCATTTCTACGTCCTGATCCAAGGCTCCATGACGATCATGCAAAACGGCAAAACCATTAATGTCCTTTCCGCAGGGGATTCCTTCGGAGAAATGTCCCTATTCGTCAATCAGGGTATTCGTACCGCTACGGCGAAAGCTCAAACAGAATGCATCGTCCTAGAAATTTCCTCACAGGATTTTTACGCCCTAATGGCTGAAAATCTGTTCCTAGCAAAGGAAATCGAAAAACTTGCCTATTCTCGCCTAAGAAATGATCAAAAGCGGCTTAAACCGACCAACTAAGCCGCACAGAAAAGCAGAGCGTATTTAAACACGCTCTGCCAAAAATCTTTGATGACTACGAGTTTTTACTTTACTACCATGTATTCACTTTAAGGAGTACATCTCATGAGCTTATCTTACAACCAAGGTGAACAGTCGAAAATTGAAGGACACTTAAATGGTCCGTTATTTCAAAATGCTTTAAAAAATTTAGAGGAAGCCGCCCTACTTATTGATTGCGACAAAAACGTTTTAGAACGTTTGAAAAAGCCTCGCAAATGCGTGACGGTTGCAGTTCCCGTGCGAATGGATGACTACTCTGTGAAAGTTTTCACTGGTTACCGTGTTCAGTACAACGCTACGTTAGGGCCCTATAAAGGCGGTATCCGTTATCACCAAAATGTAGATCTTCCTGAAGTCGTGGGTCTAGCGGCATTGATGACTTTTAAAAACTCGGTATTAGGATTACCTCTTGGCGGTGCTAAAGGCGGCGTGTGTGTAGATCCAAATTTATTATCTCGTACAGAAAAACAAAACTTAACTCGTCGTTATACGTCTGAAATTGGCTCTTTTATTGGACCAACTAAAGATATCCCAGCTCCTGACGTGGGCACGGATCCACAAACAATGGCCTGGATGATGGACACGTACTCCCAAGAGTACGGTGGTTTTTCTCAGGCTGCCGTAGTGACTGGAAAACCAGTAGAAATTGGTGGATCTTTAGGTCGCAATCATGCGACTGGTTTAGGTGTTGTTTTCGTAACTGAAAAAGCATTCGAACACTGCCACATTCCTTTCGAAGGTTCAAAAATCGTAATTCAAGGTTTTGGTAACGTGGGTTCATTCGCAGCATTATTTGCTCACCAACGTGGCGCAAAAATCATCGCGGTAAGTGATGTTAACGGCGGTATCTTTAACGGTGACGGTTTCAATGTTCCTGATTTGATCGAGTACATGAAGACCCACAAAACAATAAAAGACTTCCCTAAATCGCAACCCATCTCTAACGAAGCCTTATTAGAACTTGAGTGCGATGCTTTATTGCCATGCGCACTGGAAGGCCAAATCGACCTTCACAACGCAGAAAAAATTAAAGCAAAAGTAGTCGTTGAAGGTGCGAACGGACCTATTTCGAATCCTGCGACTAAAATTCTGCATAAACGCGGAATCTTTATCGCTCCAGACGTTGTAGCCAATGGTGGCGGTGTGATCGTGTCTTACTTTGAATGGGTACAAGATATCATGTCATTCTTCTGGGATGAGTCTGAAATCGATAACCGTTTAAAAACGATCATCACAAAAGCATTCGATAATGTAGTAAAATTCAAAATTGAAAAAGGTTGCGACATGAGAAGCGCGGCTATGGCCGTGTCTATCAAGCGCCTTGAAAAAGCAATGTTACTTCGTGGTCTATATCCTCGCTAATGGATAGAGCGTTCGAAAATGCTTTAGATTTATGGAAGCCATGGCTGTGGATGTCACCATCTGCAGGTCACGATTGGCTTCCATTTTTTTTGAAACTCACTGTTTTCCTTGCTGAGCAATCCAAACAACCTAATGATTGGCACTCACGCAAGTGGCGTCATTTGTATTTCCGTAACCCTGTCGGCATAGCTGGTGGCCTTGATAAAACAGGACAATCTATCGATGCATGGTGGAGTCTTGGTGCGGGCTTTGTTGAGGTAGGTACGGTAACGCCTCTGCCACAACAGCCAAATCCTGGTAAAATAATAGATCGTTTTAAAGAAACGCAAGCACTTTGGAATAAAATGGGGTTTCCAAGTCCTGGCTATAAAGCCGTCTGTGTTGAAATTGAAAAAAATTTCGAAGAACGCTCAACGCCTATTTTTCTAAATATCGGCAAAAACCGCACTACGCCCAATGAACGCGCTCATGAAGATTATTTATTTTTAATGAAGCAGATGTATTCGGTATGTGATGTTTTTGTTGTTAATATCTCGAGCCCAAACACAGCTGGCCTTCGCCAATTGTTTACTAAAGACTACTTTGAGCCACTTATGGAAAAGCTAGGTAACGAGTCTCGCCGCGTGAACCGTCCCTTACTATTAAAGATCAGTCCGGACGAATCGAACGAGCAACTTGAAACTATTTTAACCACAAGCCACAACCAAGGTGTCGACGGCTATATTATCTCTAATACAACCATTCAACGTCCGACGGCGTCCCCCTATCCCGCAGACGGCGGAGTATCTGGAAAACCACTATCAATTAGCTCCATGGAAACATTGAAGAATGTAATTTCTATGCTTGGTACGCATCGCAACAATAAATTAATCATAAATGCTGGCGGGATAAGCACTGGCGAGGATGTTCGCGAACGTATGGCTCTTGGTGCCGACTTATGTCAGCTGTATAGTTCACTAATCTTTCGCGGTCCGTTTATTTTCAAGAAAATTGCACGCGAATACCAGAATTCTATTTAAGCCTCTAGGCATTTCGGTTACACTGGATATTGATGAAGCGGACTAAACTGAAAAAAATCAACTGGATACCTGTCGTTGCTGGGTTTTTAAAGAAAGATCAAAAAATCTTGGTGGGACAACGTCCAGAAAACCATTCTTTAGCGGGCTTATGGGAATTCCCTGGCGGCAAAATTGAGATTGGAGAAACTCCAGAACAAGCCCTTCAACGTGAACTCAATGAAGAATTGGGAATCGAAGCACAAATCGGAACACTTCGCTTAGCCTGCACACATTCGTATGGCGATGTCGGTATCATTATATTATTTTATGAAGTTAATTATTGGAAAGGCGAACCAAAAGCTAAACATCATTTAATGCTTGAGTGGATTTATCCTCAAGAATTAAAAACTCGCCCCATTCCGGAAGCCAATAAAAAGATCTTAAATGATCTTTTCAAAGCCTTAGGAATTTAATCCGATGGCTAAAATACTTTTCATAACAAAAAAGTTAACAGCCAATAGCCTGAACCAAATAGAAATTATTCGAAGATCAGGACATGAATTTACGGTACTAACCTCGCAGTCGGAAAAAAATGTCGGGTTATCGCATTCGGATACATTGTACTACTTTTCAAGATGGAACATTCTTGAACTGGCCAAATTTTTTCCATCCTTCATGATCATCAATCCTGATATCGTCCATGTTTTTGTCGATTCTCCTGCGTCCGTTAAAACGGCTGATTTTTTTGCGAGCTTAGCCCATCTATTTGGAAAACTATTTTCCGTTCAATTTTTTTTATCGGAAGAAAGCTTCTTAAAACTTAAACGCGCAAAAAAGTTGGTGTACGCCGCCGATATCGTAACTGGCCCGCACCGTACATTCTTGTACCACCTACGAGGATTGCATGCGCGCAGTCGTTATCAAATAAAAGGCGTAATACCGCCTATTTTGCGGTTGTCAGAAATGAATTCTGCAAACGACGTTTCAGAAGGAACACAGAAAGAATTTAAAAATTACGAGATGCTTGTTCCTTTGAAGCGCCACTATTTTAACGAAGATGTCGTGATAGCCCTGGCAAAAAAGTTTTCTATTTTATTTATGGTGGATCTAGAATCATGGTCTGCGGGTGAAATTAAAAGACTGAATTATACCCTTACCCGCGAGCATGCCAAACCATGGCGATTTTTACCTCTAGGATCGAATCAGAATGATTTAAAGCATATTCCAAAAGGGAACTTTACTTTGTGGTTAGCGGGACTCGATTTCGAACTAGAAGAATGCATTCAGTTTTTCGAATTTAGCTTAAATAGAAAGTTAAATATCGTGATGGATCATAGCCAAGTTCGCTTGTATCCAGATTTGTGGGAAAACAATTCCATGGCATCCGTGGTTCAAAAAAATGCCGTCCTGAATTTTATCCAAAACTTCTCGCTTTCAGAAACCGGTAACATCGAAAATGATATAGATACGGTTTCGCTAGTTGATATCAGTGTGAATGAATTTAACCGCCTTATTTCTAAGGCCACGAGTACGCAAAATGAAAAAACTGTCTAGAGATATTCATATTTGCTTAATTAGCCGTCGCTTTCAAATCATGAGTCGCGCCACCGACATGGGCTACATCTGGTCGATTGCTACGGGATTAGTGGAACGTGGTTTTAGGGTGACTGTGATTTCTTATTCGAGCCCGATGAATAAGTACGAGATCGAACGTGAAGGCGTAAAGGCTTATTTTCTGAATGATCTTGGTTCACCGTTCATCCGCACGTCGTTTGAAGAATCGGTCTATCAAAAATTTATTGAACTCCATAAAGCAAAGCCTTTTGATATCGTACATAGCCTAGATGCTTCAGGACTTAAAATTGCCAAAAATAGAAAGACACTGAAAATTAAGTTCGCTTTCGATGTCGAGGCGACTCAAATTTCCCAAATTTTTTCGATTATCGGCATGAGCCAAGAGACGGTCGGAGGAATTCTGACGACCTTTGCGGCCTTATTGTATAAATTTGTATCTACCTATTTAAAAAAAGATCGCGAGATACTAAAGAATGCCGATGCCGTATTTGTAAATCATCCTCAACAACGAGTTATGCTAGAGCGATACTATCTATACCCTGACTATCATATTTATTCTCTTCCGTACGGGGTGGAAATCAGCGATCTTGAACTCAGGGAAAAACCTCTCGAATTGAAAAAAAAATTAGGTCTGCCAGAGGTTTCCCAAATCGCCCTAACTTTGTCGGACATGACCGAAATGGACGAAATCATCAATATTCTAATCTCGTTTGAAAAGGTCGCTTTAAAAAAACCTAATGCTCATTTGATCATCGTCGGCAAAGGCCCGCTCATGAATCAAATTGAACTCGAGATTCTAAATCGCGTACTAGGAAGTCGAGTCATCCTAACCGGCGCACTAAAATCGCAAGAGCTGTTCGATTACATTTCCCTGTGTGATATCTTTGTGACATTAAGTTCACGTACGACTGGACTTGAACCCGCCCAAATAGAGGCCATGTCACAAAAGAAGCTAATTATTGGATCCGAAGTGAGTCCTTTGTCGAATATCATCGAAGATGGAATGGATGGATTCCTGATTCGACCAGCCGATACCGAGTCGCTAGCAAATCTTATAATAGAGATTTTTTCAGGTACGCTTCCGATTGATGAAATGGGTGAAAAAGCAAGACAAAAAGTCTTAGAGATGTTCGATCGAACGAAAATGATCAATGGAATCTCTAACGCCTACTCTAAAATCTTGGGCGTCCGTCCAAATTAATGCGTAATGCACTTAGTCCATTTAGAAAACCCTTCCCCAAGGGAAAAAAGTTTATATAATCGAATAGTTAGCGCCATTCCAAAGGATATAAAATGCCACTGACTAAATCAGATCTGATTAACAAGATTTCGGAAAAAGCGGGTATCACTCGCGTAAAAGCAGAAACCGTAGTGAACACTATTTTTGATACTATGATTGAGTCTCTCCTTCGAGACGATCGCATTGAAATCCGTGGCTTTGGTTCTTTTGTAAACAGAAAATACTCTGCGTACAAAGCTAGAAACCCACGTACTCGTCAGATCATCGAAGTCGATGAAAAGAAAATTCCATTCTTCAAAGTGGGCAAAGAACTTAAAGAAGATATTAACGAACCTAAAAAGGGTTAACGAATAAAAAAGGCTTTCCGAAGAAAGCCTTTTTTATTTGTATTGTAATTTTCAGGTACTATTTAGAGTCTACGGCTTTGATTAAATCTTGCGTAATTTTTGAAATTTCACCTACACCAGAAATTCGGTGATATTTAGGTGCTTTTGAATCCCCTGTTTTCGACCATTTTTCATAGTACTCAACTAAAGGTTTCGTCTGTTGATGATACACATCTAAACGTTTTTTCACCGTCTCTTCTTTATCATCCTCACGCTGAACCAATGGTTCATTTGTCATATCGTCAAAACCTGCTTTTTTGGGTGGGTTGTATTCAATATGATAGGTACGCCCCGAAGCCAAATGAACGCGACGGCCACTCATACGATTAATGATTTCTGCATCGGGAACCGTGATTTCCACGACATGATCAATTTTAATTCCAGCAGTTTTAATAGCTTCTGCTTGAGGCAAGGTACGAGGAAATCCATCAAACAAGAAACCATTCGCACACTCCGGAGATTGAATTTTCTTTTGAACGATTTCAATTATGATCTCATCAGAAACTAGGGCGCCTGAATCCACAATCGCTTTAAGTTTTTTACCAAGATCGCTCTGAGCCTTAATTTCAGCACGTAAGATTTCACCTGTAGAAATCTGAGGAATATTAAAACGATCCTTCAATACCTGAGCTTGCGTTCCTTTACCTGCTCCTGGAGGTCCCAACAAAATAATCTTCACCACATACCCCTATTTTAATATAAAAAGTCCGACAAACGACCTAATTACTTTTTCGAAAGACTGTCAAGAATCTTCGATCAGCCGCAGCGGTTCGGGGTTCGATGCCGCCAACCGAGCTATCGCTCAATTTGCAGTCCATCCTTTCTTTTTTTCATGACTCCCTAGTCCCATAAGCAAAATAGCGAATTTCGCAGGGAACGGAACTTGTAATAGTGGTCATCGGGTGGTGGTTCATGGGGATTAGAAAGTATATTTTTTTCGTGTTCATTTATTTGACAAGTTGCTTTTCGCAAAGCCAAAGCAATCGTGGCACTTCAGCCTATACATCGAACTATTATTGCGAAGAGTTCAGCGTATCTCCTCCAGCAAATCGAAACTGGAGACATGTTGTTTTAAACGAGCTAACGCCAGCTAAATATCCTCTATTTTTTGATCCTAAGGACAAAAGTGATATCGTAAAGTTTTGCCCTAACTTCCGTAATCTGGCGGACGAAGAAAAGAAAATCATATTACTTCGAATTATTGATGCGATGGTGTTCTTTGAAAGTTCCTGCGATATCTCGGCTTCGGCAAAAGGTCCAAACGGAACGGCGTATGGATTGTTACAGCTCCATTTAGGACGTGAGCAAGATTACGAACGAAATTGCCGAAAAAATGATTCAAAAACGAGCCATCGATCTTTGGCGTGTGGTTTAAACATGATCCACAATCAGGTAGACGATAATAACAAGGTGTTTTTTGAAGGCTCATATTGGGAAGTCCTTCGTCCCAAGGGACGCTCCCAAAAAGCAAAAACGATCGCAAGTCACATCTGGTATTATCCATTATGCCAAGGTAAACAAGACAACAGCTTGCTGACAGCCAAGGAGAAATTCCCAAATGGTGTCACACAAGCTGCTAAATAGACCGTTTTTCTAAATCCGAGCGATACGACTAGGTGTCGCCTTCGGTTCCAACAATGTCTTCTTTTGAATTAATCGAGTTTGTACAGTTTGGATTGTTCTTATCATAGAACTTATAGTCATTCACACATGGGTCATATTCGTCACGGGCCCAATCTTCACCCTGCCATAGATCACGAAT
The DNA here is from genome assembly GCA_002345205.1 of Bdellovibrionaceae bacterium UBA2316. Taxonomy (GTDB): domain Bacteria; phylum Bdellovibrionota; class Bdellovibrionia; order Bdellovibrionales; family Bdellovibrionaceae; genus UBA2316. Next base: position 33,957 of record DDVI01000094.1, read on the forward strand.
AAAATAACGTTTTGCTGGCATGAATTGTTCAAAGTGAGCGAAACTCGGTGACAACATTTCAAGCGCTTCTTCTTTCGTTTTATTCATGTACATCATTTCATACATGGCAGAGGCCTCGCCTGTTCTATCTACGCCGGCACGGCAATGGATCAACATCGGTTTTTCTGCGGTTTCAAACGTATCCATTAATTTAATAAGGTCATTTTTATGAGGCAACCGTTTTGCGCTCATACCTATATTTACTAGTTTAACATTGTACTTCTTAAGAACTTCCACTTCTTCGTCGTACCATCTATTTCCTTTGCCTTCACCGCGAAGATTGATCACGGTTTTAATTCCGTTTTCATTAATATACTTTTCTAAATCAGATGCTGAAGGCTGAGGTGCGCGATATAAACGACCTGGATCCACTTCGTAAAAACGACATGAAATTAAAAGCAGAGGCAAAGTCAAAAGAAGTAAAAGTTTTGTCATAAAGTCCCTTTTATTAAAAACGTACATGTTTTTGTTTTAGTTTTTTCCATTCTAGGAATAGGTTCCTAGCTAGAGCAATCACTTTTTTGTTAAGATTTTAGAACCATTTTAATTGGGAAATGTCAGGTTCATTGTATAGCGCCATAAATAAGCGTTCCAAGCCGACAGAAATACCGGCTGTCGGCGGCAGTCCACGTTTCAAACTTTCCAGAAACCCTGTGTCGACCGGCAATGGTTCAAGTCCATTGGCTTTTTTTTTCAAATTATCTTCCAGCATTCGTTGTTCTTGAATACTTGGGTCATTTAATTCATTAAACGCATTTCCTAGCTCAAGGCCTTTCCAGTAAACTTCAAATCGCTGAGCCCAACCATTTTCATCCAGTTTGGCCAAAGCCGCAGCATACGGTGGATATTGATTTAGAAACACGACTTTATCCGGGCTAATTTTGGTTTCAACAAGTTCTAAATTAACTAGCGTGAATAAGTCGTCTAAATTCATGGCGTCTGAAAAATAAACTGACTGCTGCTTAAGCCATTCTTTGAGTTCATGCGCAGATGTGTCCGGTTTAAAGCTATATTTGTAGTACATTTCAAGAATACTTTCGAAAGAAACATGTTCAAATTTAGGTTTCGTGTTTTTCAATCCCAAATATTTTATTAAGAAGAAAATTAATCTTTTTATATCATCAGCGATGTCATCTAAATCTGCAAATGGACGATACCATTCTATCATCCAAAACTCTGGCAGATGCTTAGGCGAATGTTCGTTATTTCGGAAAACTTTAGTTATCTCATAGACCGGCGTCAGGGTTTGCGAGACAATTTTCTTTAAATGCAACTCAGGGCTCGTAATCAGATATTTTTCCGTTGTTGCCTTGCCTTGCCTATAGTCTGTCTTGAAAACATCAATAGTAGGTTCCGGGCCTGGATTGTTAACCAGCGTGGGCGTTGAAACCGATAAAAAACCATTCTTTTTAAAAAACAGATTTACTCCGTCTAAAAAGCGATTCCAATTGGCATATCTCAGCAACTGTTGAGATGTTTTTTCAACGGAAGACACCGAAAAAATACTAGCCTCAGATGGTTTCCACGGGGTCAATAACAGACAGTGCTCGTTCCTTAGAACTCCAACAATGTCGCCGGGAACAAGAACGGATTCCAGTGACGACCAGTTTTTCATGGTTTTTTTAGGAACTCGCTTTATCATCGATGATTTCGTTGTTCCACCCATAAAGAGCTTTAAACTGGTTTTATCGATATCTAGGACTCGTCCGGCGAACTTTAAATTACGTACGCTCGGATAGGATATCCATTCCGTCTTTAAAAACGTTTCGCGAAGAGACTGTTTGTGCGTGCTCACCGAATTCTTGTACCCATATTTCAGCCACAAAGCAACGCTCAGGACTAGGTATAATTTGCTTTGCCTGCCGAATTAGATTAGCTTAGCAGGCATCAAATTCATCTTTAAAAAAATGGGGTAACTGTTTGTCACACGCAAATCGCATTAAAAATTTCATTGCCCAGTACAAGAGTGAAGTTGAATTTTTAGGAATAAAATACGTCACGGAAAAAACAACCTACATGGCGGTTCGTAACGAACTATCTGAAGGTATCTCGACACAAATCGATTCTGGAGTCCGATTTGAAGTAATGTTCAATCAGCATATCGGTTATGCGTCGACGACAGATTTATCTGAAGATGGTTTACGACGCGCATTTGACTTTGCGAAAAACCAAACTAAATATCTGAGCACGCACAAAGCCTACCCATTTGCGAATACTATTCGCCCACGCGCAGAAGGCACTTATCGTTCGCAAATTCAAAAACCTTTAGACACATTATCTCTGGTAGAAATTCAAACAGTCTTGCGTGATTGTACTCAACGAATGAAGGAGTCGCCTCTTATTTTTTATCGTTCCGCAAGTGCATCTATTGTCGAAACAGAGGAAATCAAATGGGACTCGCACGGTTCAGAATGGTTACAAAATTTTTCTATCGTAAATTTAGATTTAGTCGTACGCGCGCAGGATCAAGGCGATATCCAGACACGTTCACACAATCTATGTTTACAAACCGGAGCTGAAGTTTTCTTACGTAGTCTTTTGTTCCCTCTTTCCGACCAAATCACCAAAGAGGTTGTAGACTTAATTCATGCTCCCGCGTGTCCTACTGAAGTTCGAGATCTGCTGGTCTCCCCTGATCAAATGGCATTACAGATTCACGAAACCGTAGGCCATCCTTTGGAAATCGACCGAATTCTAGGTGATGAGCGCAATTATGCCGGATGGTCATTTGTTCGAATGGAAGACTTTGGTCATTTAAAGTTTGGCACGAGTAAAATGAATATTACGTTTGAACCCGATCGATTTTCAGAACTCGCTTCCTATAAGTTCGACGATGCTGGCTTTAAAGGAGAGAAACAATACCTGATTAAAGATGGACTTCTGGTTCGCGGCTTAGGCAGTTTGGAATCTGCGGAACGCGGTCAAACTCTTCCCGTAGCAAACTCCCGCTCGAGCTCTTGGAACCGTCCACCCATCGACCGGATGGCTAACCTAAATCTGGAGCATGGCTCAACGGCACTAAAAGATATGATTGCAAAAGTTGAAAAAGGTATTTGGGTTTCTACAAACAGATCTTGGTCGATCGATGATTACCGTCGTAAATTTCAATTCGGCTGTGAGTACGGAATCTTGATCGAGGATGGTCAGCTTAAGGGCGTAGTTAAAAATCCTAATTACCATGGAGTTAGCGTTCCATTCTGGAATAAATTAGCCGAGATCAGCAATGAATCCGGCGTATACGGCTCTTACTATTGCGGTAAAGGCGAGCCAAATCAGCTGATTCGTGTCGGCCACACCTCACCTTACTGTTTGTTTAAAGACGTGGAGATATTTTAAAATGTCTATGAAAAATTCTTATCTTGAAAAAACCATTAGAAGTTTTCATCACTGCGCCGACTGGATCTTTCTCAATAGTCCTTCGGGAGCATCAGCTACGGTATCTCTTGATGCAGAAAGCTCGCTATTTGTTCGCTTCAACAATCACCGCGTACGCCAGAATATTCAGGTCGAACAAGCAACGGCCAAGATTCTATTAACATGGCAACAGAAATCGTATCGATTTAGTTTCTCGATAACTAACCATCCCGACGAAGACTTAAAAAAAATAAAAGTTCCATTTCTAAAAATTATTAAAGACTGGGATAACTTGTTATCCGAAAATGTCGATTTTAAAATCACGCCTAAGCAATCCTCTTCTTCTTATCTGTGGAGCGAGCACAATCCGAATCCTATTTTAGACTTTGTTGCTAAAGCTACCTCTCACGTAGATTTTACGGGCCTAATGACCATCGGTCCGGTTTTAAGCTGCGTACGCAACTCAAATGGTGTTAGCCACGAATTCTTAACCGAGCTAGTTACAATTGATTATTCACTGTATGACGGACCCCGTGCTGCAAAGGGATTATATTCGTCCCGCGACTGGAATGAACATAAGTTTATGCAACAGCTACGGCAGACGCAGTCATTACTTGAAATGATGAAAAAACCAAAGGTCGAGCTGACTCCGGATACGTATCGCGTCTACTTAGGCCCCGGAGCCGTGTCAGAAATGGCACAAATGCTTAACTGGGGAGCCGTTAGTCAACGCTCCTACAGATTAGGCAGAAATCCTTTAAAACGCTTGATCGAAAAAGAGACCGAACTCTCACCACTCTTTTCCGTTTCTGAAGACTTCTCACTGGGAATGGGACCGCAGTTTAATAGCCTGGGCGAAAAATCGCCGCCGCTCATTCCTATTATTCAAAAAGGTAATCTTATGAATCTATTTACCTCCACTAAAAGCGCCATTGAATTCAGTGTAGAAAGTAATTTAGCCGAAGAGGACGAAGGCTTCCGTTCTATGAGTATTGACACAGGCGCACTGAAGCGTGAAGACATACTACCGGCTTTAGGCACCGGTATCTTCATCTCGAATCTACACTATTTAAACTGGTCTAACCCCATGGACGCGCGAATTACGGGCATGACTCGTTATGCCTGCTTTTGGGTAGAAAAGGGGCAGATTCAAGGACCTATCGTTGACCTACGCTTTGACGACACTTTATTTGATTTATGGGGACAGGAGCTAGAAGCCGTCACAGATTTTTCTGAACTTGAGCCGCAGACTACAACCTACTTCCAAAGACATTTAGGTGGCAAAAGAGTGCCAGGTATGTTAATTAAAAAAATGAAATTTACTTTATAATATACGTTCTTAAACCCTTATCGTTCTAAAACAAAGGAGTCGCTATGGAATCTTGGTTTCAAAGCATGAAGACGAAGTTATCTCAACAAATCAGCAAAAGTGTTCAAGTAAAAAAAATGGTCACTGAGTTAAATCAGTTAAACAAGGAATTTGCGTCTAAGAAAAAGCAAATTAATAGTTTCTTGAATGTTGAAAAAGATAAAACTGTAAAACAAGCTCAAGATAAATATCACTCATTACTGAAGCAGATCAATTTGACTCAAAAACAACTAGATAAAGATGTTCGCAAGACAGTTCAGCAAATTAAAAAGTCGGCGTGGGATATTGAAAAAAATCTTGAAAGCTATAAAGAAAAATTAATGGCGCAAAAAAGCAAAGTAGAAAAGAAATTTTCAAAACTGCAAAATAGTGCCAGCAAAAAAACTACAAAGAAAGCTACTCGCTCTAAAAAAGCGTCTCGTCGTACAACAACTAAATCAGTTTAAAGAAGGACTGACCTCATGATAAACACTCACAGCGAATTTGAATCAAGACATATCGGACCAAATGAAAATGACCTTAAAGCCATGCTGAACGAAATTGGCTTTTCGAATTTAGATGATCTAGCTAGACAAGTAGTTCCAAAGACGATCTTGAATACAAATACGATGAGTGTGGGTGGCGGCGTTTCGGAAGCGGAACTTTTGCAGAACCTAAAAAAGATCATGTCTGAAAATAAGCTTTACAAAAATATGATTGGCCAAGGCTACTATGGCACGTTTACTCCGACGATCATTCAAAGAAATATCTTGGAAAACCCAGTATGGTACACGGCCTACACACCCTACCAAGCGGAAATCTCGCAAGGTCGTTTGGAATCATTGTTAAATTTCCAAACCATGGTTGCGGACTTAACCAAGATGGAAATTGCTAATGCGTCTTTGCTTGATGAAGCAACCGCAGCAGCTGAAGCGATGTCCATGGCCTACCATTTAGCGAAAAATCCTTCTGATGTTTTCGTTGTGTCTCCAAAAATGCACCCGCAAGTAATTGAAGTATTAAAAACTCGATGCGAGCCTCTAGGTTTGAAATTGAAACTAGAAGACCCCCGCACGACTGATTTTTCCGTAAAACCATTTGCGATATTTGTTCAGTACCCTGATACAGAAGGCCATATCGAAGACTTCAAAGCCTTATCTGAAACTGCTCATCAAAATGGAAGCATCGTGTGCGCAGGTACCGATCTTCTGGCATTGACTGTCCTGACGCCTCCAGGTGAATGGGGTGCCGATATTGTTTACGGAAACTCACAACGTTTTGGTGTACCACTAGGTTACGGCGGTCCTCACGCTGCGTTTTTAGCGTGCCGCGAAGCTCACAAACGTAATATCCCAGGCCGTATCATCGGAGTAAGCAAAGATTCTCAAAATCAAACCGCCCTTCGAATGGCTTTACAAACTCGCGAACAACATATTCGCCGTGAAAAAGCGACGTCGAACATCTGCACAGCTCAAGTGTTACTCGCCAACATGGCGGCGATGTACGCCGTTTACCATGGCCCAAAGGGCCTTCGTAATATTGCAGAACGAGTGGCGACTCTAACGGGTGCAACTGCCAATGGCTTACGTGAAATGGGTTTCACGATTTCTAACAGTTCTTTCTTTGATACATTAACTATCGAGGTCGACAACGCTGAAGCGGTATTAAACACAGGCTATGCTCAGCAATATAACTTCCGCATGGTTTCTAAAAACAAAGTCGGTATCTCGTTCGACGAAACGTGTACTGTATCAACTGTAAATGATGTTTTAGCGATGTTTGCAAAGCATGCTAAAAAACCAGCATCTTTAACATTCGATAAAGTAAAGCCACCGACGGCGGCTTCTTGGTCAGCGTACTTTAGTCGTAAATCAGAATACATGACTCATGAGACATTTAACTCGTACCACACAGAAACTGAATTGCTTCGCTATATCCACCGTCTTCAAAACAAGGACTTCACATTAACTCATTCGATGATACCGCTTGGTTCATGTACAATGAAACTAAATGCGACGACGGAATTAGTTCCTGTATCATGGCCAGAAGTAAATCAACTTCACCCGTTTGCACCGATATCGCAAACACAAGGTTACATGAAGATGATCCAAGACCTGGAAAGCAAATTATGTGCGATCACTGGTTTTTCAGCAGTGTCATTACAGCCAAATGCTGGATCTCAAGGGGAATATGCAGGACTATTAGTTATTCGTGAATACTATCGTTCTAAAAATCAATCGAATCGTAACATCTGTTTAATTCCCGCATCTGCACATGGAACGAACCCGGCATCAGCGGTGATGGCTGGTATGAAAGTCGTTCTGGTTCTGTGCGACGATCAAGGTAACGTAGACGTTGCTGATTTAAAGAAAAAAGCAGAAGAGTACAAAAATGATCTAGCCGCATTGATGGTAACCTATCCGTCAACTCATGGCGTGTTTGAAGAACAAATTACTGAAATTTGCAAAATCATTCACGACAACGGCGGCCAAGTTTACATGGATGGCGCAAACCTAAATGCACTTGTTGGTTTAGCTCGCCCGGGTGAGTTTGGCCCTGACGTTTCCCATATGAACTTACATAAAACATTTGCGATTCCGCACGGTGGTGGTGGACCAGGTGTAGGACCGATTGGGGTTCGCGAACATTTACAAGACTTCCTGCCTCGCTTAACGAGTGTTCCAGAAAGTGGACCAGCAAAGGGTATCACATCTACGACCGCGGCTCCTTGGGGCAGCGCTAGCATTTTGCCAATCTCTTGGGCGTACATCACAATGATGGGCTCTGAAGGGTTAAAGAAAGCAACGTTAGTCAGCATCCTAAGCGCGAACTACATCGCAAAACGTTTAAGCCCCTACTTTCCAGTTTTATACAAAGGCCGTGAAGGGTTAGTGGCTCATGAATGTATTATTGATTTACGACCAGCCAAGAAAACGTCCGGTGTAGACGTAACAGACGTTGCCAAACGCTTGATGGACTACGGCTTCCACGCCCCAACTATGAGTTTCCCAGTCGCGGGAACATTGATGATCGAGCCAACCGAGAGTGAATCTAAAGCCGAAGTAGATCGTTTCATTGATTCCATGATTCAAATCCATGCGGAAATCAAAGCCGTCGAAACAGGAAAATATTCGCTAGAGAAAAGTCCTTTATTCAATGCACCTCACACTGCACAAATGGTAATCAAAACTGAGTGGAATTTCCCTTACTCACGTGAAGAAGCGGCATATCCAAAACCGTGGATTCGCCAAAACAAAATGTGGCCATCGGTGGCGCGAATCGACAATGCGTACGGAGACAAAAATTTGGTTTGTTCATGTGCGCCTATTGACAGCTATAAATAATGAATAGAATCCTCTTCATTCGACTCGACAAAATTGGCGATCTCGTCTGCACCCTGTGCGCAGACGATCACCCTAGTTTGAAAGAGGATTCAAAGCACTGGCTGATTTCCAAAAACCTAGAATTTATTCCAGAACACGCAGTTCCTAAACGCAAATACTCGTCGCTAACTAAAGATTGGCAAGGCTTTAAAGACCTCTATCAAATTTTAAAAGATAGTTATTTTGATGCCTCTGTTAGCTTTCAATGTCCATGGTGGGTACATTTTCTTTTGTTTTACTTTCGCATTCCTATTCGCGTAGGGGTGCTATCTAAATGGCATTCCTTTTTATTTCTAAATGCGGGACTACGCCAAAAACGATCCCATGCTGAACTTCATGAAAGCGATTACAATTTTCAACTTGTTCAGGTTTTAGCCGAAAAACTTCACGGTACCAAAATCACATCGCTACCAACGCCAGTATTACAATTGGAAGCCGGTACAAACGAAATCCTGCTTCATAAATGGCACCTAAAAGATCATTCTTACTTTATCGTTCATCCGGGTATGGCAGGAAGCTCGTTAAACTGGCCGCAAGATCGTTACGTACAATTTATTTCTGATTTTCACGGAGCTTACCCAGATTTGAAAATAGTGATGACCGGAACGACTGCGGACTCTGAATACTTGGATCAAATTCTGTCTCGCTTTGAAGGCAAAGATTTCTTCTTAAGCCTGCAAGGCAAAGTTAATAGTTTTGAATTGTTAAGCCTGTTGAGCTCAAGTGCCGGGATTCTGGCTCCCAGCACGGGCGTCCTACATCTTGCAGCGTCCTTGGGCGTTCCTTCGTTTGGCATTTTTTCGCCGATTAAAGTGCAACACCCAACACGCTGGGCGCCTCGGGGCCAGGTGACCAAAACCTACCTGCCGACCGTTCAATGCCCCGCTAAACATCATTGCCTTAAAGAAAAATGCCCTCATTTCAATTGCATGGATACGCTTGATTTATTCGATGATTTTAAAACTGATTTTGATAAAACTCGTGGATAGGAATTAACTACGTGAAAATAAAAAGAGAATTTGAAATTCCCATCAAACTAGAAGTTGCGATCAATGAAAACTTAGGCGCGTATGGTTTAAGTCTTTCCGAATCAAAACGTATTGCTGCAGCCATTCAGTGGCAATCCGATTTTTATATCAATAATCCTAATCAGCAGACTCCGTGGAAAGAACAACGAGCCCAAATAGCTCAATGGGCCTATTACTTGCCACTTAATTTCTTGAGGAATTTAGCGGTACTGAATGAATTAAAAACACTTGTACCTTTTGATCAGCTTGAAGCCGCTTTTGATTACGGTGCCGGATTAGGCGCTTCATCGTGGGCTCTTCGACAGGCTGGATTTAAAGGTAAAATTACGATGTTCGATCGCCAAACACCACCGCCGGCAGCGGCTGCCGCTGTTACGGCTGATTTCGTTTCACAATTTGAGCCACGCAATTACCGTAATCAGTTGGGAATTTTCTCCTACAGTTTAACAGAAATCCCTAATAGAAATGACCTGTTGAATCAATTTTCCCAGGTGGTTATCATTGAGCCATCGACACAAACAGAGGGACGCCGCCTATCAGAAACTCGAAAATTTCTAATTGAAAACGATTTCGATATTCTAGCACCATGCACACATCAAGGTGCGTGTCCGTTGATCGTGCACTCACAAAAAGATTGGTGTCATGATCGCATTCTATTTAAGAAACCAACATGGATGGATAAAATTGAAAAAAACCTACCATTTCGAAATGATAGCCTAACGTTCTCGTATTTGATTGCCTTTAAAAAAGGCGCCATGAAGCCAGAATGGAGGCGCTCTCAAACGCGCATTCAAGCGCGATTAACAGGTGATATACTGCCAGAAAAGGGAAAAGATAAACAGTTGGTGTGCTTTGATGAGCGACGTTTATTTTTAACTTGGATGCACAAAAACAAGATCGATCAAACTCTTCCACGGGGTGGCCGAGTCGAAATACCTGACGATATAGAGATAGTGGCTAACGAAGTCCGTTTAAAAAAGGAAATTCAATACCTCCCATAAGAATTTTTTGAACTTTGGTTCTTGCCTTTTAGATACCCCCTGGACATTATCCTACTGCCGCAAAATTTAACAGTGTTCGGCCCTGCTAACTAAGCAGATTAATACGGATTTTCCAATGGGGGCATCAAGGATTATCTTGGTGGAAAAAATATGGTTAACGTGACAACTAAGGGGATTATTTTAAGTCTATTTTTCTCGGTGTTTGCATTCGCAAAATACACGCAGGAAGCCTACTACATTTATGGCAAGCAAAACCTACGCTATTTTGCTCCCTACAAAGAACTTACAATCGATCACGTGACGGCCTCAGGTTTTGAGGTTTACGGCCCTAAAGGTTTAGGCCAATTCATCACACGCGCTAACATCCGCGCCGCTGTTTTAGATACGAAAGCCTCTATCTCTCGCGCTAAATACCCAACTCCGGAAGAAACAGCTCAACGAATTCAAATGGCCGTTTCCAAATTCCCGCAAATCGCACAAATGACGTCGATTGGAAAATCAGTTAAAGGCCGTGACTTATGGGTTGTTAAAATATCTAAAAATGCTCGCGTGAACGACAACAGGCCAGAATTTAAATACATCGCTAACATGCATGGTGATGAAATTATGGGCCGAGAGTTAATGGTTTTATTAATCGAAGACCTTTTATCTAACTACGGCAAAGATGCGTACTTAACAAAACTAGTAGATACAACTCAGATTTACATCCTTCCTTCCATGAATCCAGACGGCGCTGCCCTAATTCAACGTGGTAATGCAAATTGGGTGGATTTAAATCGTGATTTCCCTGATTTTTCTGAAAAAGGAAATGATCAAAACACGATGCAGGGTCGCGCAGTGGAAACACAAGCGATTATGAAATGGCAAGCGTCTCGTAAATTTCAATTGTCAGCTAACTATCACGGTGGCGCGGAAGTTATAAGTCTTCCTTTCGATACCATTCCAGACAAATTTCCTCTAACAGATCTAGTTAATGGCTTGGGCATAGAATACGCAACAAATGCGCCTTACATTGGTGCTTCTAAAGTTTTCAAAAATGGTATCACAAATGGTTACGCATGGTATGAAATCAATGGTGGTATGCAAGACTGGAGCTGGCATTGGTATAAAGACCTTCAAATTACCGTTGAATTGTCTAACCAAAAATATCCAGATCCTTCGACTATTCCATACTACTATCAACAAAACAGAAAGGCTTTGATTGCGTACATCGCTCGTGTTCACACGATCAACCAAAGCCGCATGGTAAGATAAATAGATTTTCATTAATTAAAAGGGGTTCAAATGAAAAAATTAACAGGCATTTTAGCAATTCTTGCTTTATCTGTTCAAACTCTTGCGGTCACTTACGTTGACCCAGCATTGAATGGATTCTTAAATACACGCTCGGTACAAACAACTCGCGTAGTTGTTCTTTTAAAGTACCCAACTAATTTACCGGCGCCTCGTCGTTACGAAAGCACGTCTGTAAAACAATACTTAATTCAAATGTACCAAGCTTCGGCTAAAAATGTAGCGAGCGTGGTTCAATCAAATCCTCGTGATATCAAATTGGTTGATCAATTCTGGATCAACAACTCGTTAGCACTTGATGTAACACCAAATGGATTACGTGCTTTAACCCAAAGCCCAACAGTAGAAAAAATCTACGCTAATCGCAAAGTAGTTTACAGCCAGCCAGTAGCCGTGCGTGCCGTACGCAGCCTTCGCGAAGCCAATGATTTCACATATGGTTTAAAAGATCTTGGTCTTGATAAACTTCAAGCAGAACGCCCAGACATTAATGGTCAAGGTGTAGTGGTTGGTTTAGTTGATACTGGTATTGACGGCAAACATCCGGCTCTTAAAGGCAAAATTCCATTATTCTATGATTCGTCTTTAAACAAAATCACGGAACCTACCGATAAACAATCTCACGGTACACACACGGCAGGAACTATCTTGGGTGGCGATCGTGAAAGCGTAAAAATTGGTGTCGCACCTGGCGCGAAAATGATCGGTTCAGCCGCTCTTGAAGGCTACGATAAAATGCTTAAATCAATGCAGTTCATGCTTGATCCAGATGGTAATCCACAAACTGCGGATGCGCCTCGATTGATCAGCAACTCATGGAATGCCGGCGGGGCTCCGGATATCGAATTATTCTACCGTGCGATTACTGCATGGGAAGCTGCGGGTATTTTACCAGTGTTCTCTGCGGGTAATGCGGGTCCTGGTCCAAAAACAATCACAACTCCACACGAACACCCTTCCGTATTAGCAGTGGGTGCCACAGATTCAAATTTCAAAATCGCGTCGTTTTCGTCTCGTGGTCCAGCGATTTTCCAAGGTAAAACAATTCAAAAACCTGACTTCACAGCTCCGGGTGTGAATGTTCTTTCAACTGTTCCAGGCGGTGGTTTCCAAGAAATGTCTGGCACATCAATGGCGTGTCCACACGCTGCCGGTATCGCAACATTGTTATTTCAAGTGAATCCAAAATTCACTCCACAAAATGTTCGTGAAATCATGATGAAAACTCTACGTTTTGTTGACCAAAATGGAAATTCAATTGCACAGCCAGTTTGGAATCCAGTTTACGGCTTTGGTCGTTTAGATGCGTACGCAGCTATAAAAGCAGCTTTAGGAACAGCTCGTTCACGTTTCGCATCAGCGGGTTTTGGCGCTCTTCAATTAGCGTCATCTTTACCAATGATGGATGGCTCATCGTTAACTCTACAAGATTCATCTGCTGATGTTTCTGATTTAACTAAACCTTACGCCACTGAAACTGCAAACTGGATCGTCGTTCAATAGTTTATTTTATATATCGAACTAAAAAGCCCGTTTGAGGATGACTCAAACGGGCTTTTTTTTACTCGAAATTTAATTCGCTGCTAGTAACTAATCGACCACGATTTTTGCACCGACCCTGACCAGCTGATCGAGCGGGTTTTGCCGTCACTCGAGGTGGAAAGGCTAAAGTTACAGCCGCTGTTATCTGTATTCACAAAATTACCATCAGTTAGAAACGCTAAACGGGTCATCTTGCCTGAAGTATTATCCGAAACGGATGCTAACACTTGTCCATTGTTTAATCGTAGCAGGACTTCCTTGTATGCGACGTTATTTCCGCACGCATAGATCACCTCTACCGGCGTATACGCTGGGGTTACGGCGTTCTGGCCATTACATATCGTCATTGATTGTTGATTATCGGCATTAACGTCGTATAGGCCCGTATTGCCCACATCCGTGGCCATCAGGATCGTTGAACCACCAGACGGACATTGTTCAACAGAAGCGTTTACAACCGCAAAGGCAACTCCATTGCCGTCCTTACCGTCCTTACCGTCCTTACCATCACTTCCATTAGATCCATCAGAACCGTTAGCCCCATTACAAACAGCATACTTTTTTATAACCGAGTCTTCCTCATCAAATGAACTACTTAAATTAACATCGATATACACCGTATAGACGATACCACCGTTCTGACATTCCTCTGTCATGGCAGAACGCACATCGACGCTTTGACCGACAGGTGCATCTGATATTTTTTCAGAATTTGGGGGCGCAAACGCTGGCACAGTTTCCACCCGATCTGTACACCCAAAAGGATTCAGAACCAACAGCACACCAATTAAATACCACCGTGTTTTCATTTTTCCACCTCATACACATGGGACGAGTGAAGTAAAAAAATGGTTAAAAAAAAAGCCACCCGTGGGTGGCTTGGTGTTTTAAACGTTTTTAGGAACTAGACCTAGCTTAGTAAATCTCTACGAAGAACTTAAATGCCGCTTCATTTTTCATTTTGTTGATGATTTCAGGGTTAGTGATAACGAACGAATTCGCAGAGGTACTAAAGTCAGTTGGACTCAATTCCACAAACTTACCTTTAGTAAACCACGACGAATACCAAACACGAGTGATCTGCTGAGATGAATCGATATCTACCACTTTAAATGAACTTGCTAACTGCGAAGCTACTTTTTCACCTAAGAACTTCAGTGCGTCACCATACACAGTGCTTGATGCTTTAACGTCGCGCACTTGTCCGTCTACGCTTGCGGCGATTCTGTTGTAGTCTGCACCTTCAGCTTCACCGTTCACAACATTTTGGTTTGTGAAAGCGATCATGTTTACGTAACCATCACCAAGAACGTTATTGAAACTATTTTTAATATAGTTTTCTAAGTTAATTTCGTTTTCTTTAACTAACTTAACTTCGTTCGATGGACTTGGATCGGCATCATAATACTGAGTGCTGCTACGCAAGTACTTGTTAGGTAGCACCACGCCCATTGGTTTTTTACACTCGTTCTCAACTGCGGCTAAACTTGATTTACCCGAAATTTGAGTTGATAGCGTACGGGCTATTTTACACGACGTTACTTTCGATGGATCGATATTTTGATTTTTTGCGGCTAGATATTGTCTAACCGTCATTTGAGTCATATCGATTTCACTATTTGCGCCAAGTTTACATAAACCACTTTCTGCACACGTTAATGAACAGACATCAGCATCATGTTGATATTTGCTACTATCACTATTGGCTAATGTTAAGCGCACAAATGCTGTCTGACGAGAAGCTACCCCTGACGTCACGATACTTCCAACACTACATGTATTATTATAGAATTCGCTCATCGTTTTTCCAGCGAACGGAACGGCAAAGCTACTTGCAGCATTTGTCTTACACGTATCTGCAGTACATAAATCATTACAGCTTACTGCCGCGTCAATACCTTTAGCTACCGCTACATCCGTAAATGAATCTTCATAGGATAAGTAACTTGAATATTGAACTGACTTATCACGGCACTCTGAATAATTGGACATGAAGGAACCATTACATGCTACTAAACCGACTGAGTCAGTTACCGTGTTAGCTGAACGCGCGACTTTACCTAATGAGGAATACGCACTAGCATCACCTGCGGCATACAACTGTTTAAAGTAGTCTGAAACTAAAACTGAATCATGTGCGGCTGTCGCGCCCACGCAGGCACCCGGAACTTCTGCACACGTTAAGTTTAACAAATTAACACTTACGTCGACGTTGGATTTGTTTTTAGTAGTAATTGCTTCGAAACCAAACCAGTGGATATCGTTGTCTACCTTAACTGGGGGCTTCAACGAGTATTTGCGATACTCTGGTTTAAACGCTCGGTATGAAACAAACGTGGCCGGCTTGTTTTCACACGCAAGTAAACCGCCTGGATTATTAGTCGAGTTACCGGTACAATATGTCGCAATAGCCGACTCACAGGCACTTGAATTCGAAGAGTACTTAACCAGCGAATCTGAATTGATCGCATTTAAGATTTTTGTTTTATTAGCATCTGCCCAAGTGACTTCTGAATTATACACTCGGCAGTGGTTTGCTGTATCTGCAACCAACACATTACCATCAATATTTAGAGCCGGTGAAGCCCCCGCTTCCTGCGACAAGATGGCGCTTAATTCAGCCGCAGAACATTCACGGGAATCACCGACAGCTGTTCCCAAACCTGATTCAAAGGCAACAGCTTTATGCCCATATGATCCGTCGTATTTGATCGTGGAAACGCCACGAACAATCTGATGGGTAGCTTGGCTAGTAGCCGAACATGAAACATTTGAATACACAAGCGACTGACCAGTCGTTAATGGAGGTTTCGTTTTGTCTACACTCGAAGCATAGGCAATATCACAGGTTGCCGGTGTTTTGCCATCAACCGTAACTTTAACAGCCAACGAAATTTTATATGTCGCCTTGTTCGTCACACTTATATCATCGTATGACACATTAGTTTTGTTTCCATCTTTAACGGCAATGTATGAACCCAAAGCGCCATTAACCGCGGTATCATATTTACCATCAATATTTAAAATAGATTGATCGTTATCAATAACATTCGCTGGAGTGGCCGATTCGCTGCTATAAATCGTATTGATTCGGTTTCCATCTTTCGCAACGATACTGGCATGAATATCAGAAGCGGAAGACGGTGCTACTCCTGCAACTAAAATTTTTAGACCAGTCTCATCGGACGGCGTATTGGTTGCTACTTGATTTGAATAGGTTGTATTGGCTCGATTTCCATCTTTTGCTTTCACATAGTCGGCCAAATTTGAAGTCGGTGCTTCACCGGCCAAACCAGTAATTTCCACTCCATTTTGAACAATTGATGCATCAGTGCACGCGATTTCAGAATAAACTAAAGTCTCGCCTTTTCCAGCATCCACACTTGGTTTTGATGAATCTATGGAACTTGCAAAAGCTGGAGTACATGAAGCCGTCGACGGAGTTACACCATCCTTGCCAATATTTAAATTAGCTAAAACGACCGTCGAAGCCCGGTCTAAACAACTAATTGAAAGGTAGGTAAATGATTCATTAGCCGCCAACGAACCTTCTGGATAAACACCTTTTGCCAAAGCTTCATTACAGCTTGTTAAAGCCGGCTTAACTCCAACAACCTCAACTATTTTATTATCCGCAGTTTCATCGTTATTAATCACACATTCAGTAATCGTGTATTTATAACTTTCATTTGCACTTAATGCTTTTTCCAGCGAGTACACAGCGGGAACTGTTCTTAACCAGTCTTGAGTACATAGTGTAGGCGAAGCAAAATTTACGTTAGAAACACGAATTGGGCTCGGCGGATTATACGTTTCTACAACAACCGTTTGGTTACCTTCTTTTTTCAGGATTGTTTCGCGTTTATAATTTACCCTTTGATATTTTGCTACTTTCTTACGCTTGATATCGACAGCATATCTAGGAGCCGTGTGAGTACGTTTACCTGTCACTGCATATTTTTGACTAGTGCGAGTGAAACCGACTTTGTGTTTTAGTGTGGTACGAGTAAAGTTTAAATTGTGTTTTAAGTTAACACGATCAAACTTCAAATCATGTTTCCAATAGTCCACGACGTCGTCGCCATTTGAATCTACAACTTTTCTATCGAATGTAACTATGTGTGTGTTCTTTAAAACTTTCAAGCGAGCCAAAGACTGATTGAATTTTAAATCACACGACGCCATTCTTTCTGATAACTCGGGCTGAATACTTTCGTATGCCCACAAAATATGGCGAGTGTATGGTTTTTTAACTTTAAACGTTACCGTCTTGTTACTTGGAATCGCGTATGAAACATTTGAATCTGTGTCGGCGCATTCACCTTTGTATAGGAAACCTGGAACAGGTTGTTGGAATTTATAAGATTTAACACACTCTAATCCAGATGGATCATGTTCTTTCTCATCCGACACCAGAATGAATGTCGCAAGCTCACCTTTTTTAATAAGTGAATTATTTGGATTGTTTTTTACTTCATGAAGAACGCGCGCCATCGCACACAGACCGCTCTCTTTTTCAACAACATCAGATAACGGAACGTTATCTACAACCGTTCCGTTATAGTTAATAGTCTTAGATAAAAATTGTTTATCTGGATCTAAAAATTCAACACGAGCTTTAACCCGGTCAACAAGATCTTGGATTGATTCTCCTTTAGAATATCTAACAGATAAAATATTCGGCTGTTCAATATGAGTTAAATAAGCTGGTGAAAACTCTGCGTTTACTAGGTCATACTTCGCGCCCACATTTGAAGGGGAACGAACGGTACGAACTTTGAAACCAACTATATCACCTTCAAGCAAACCCGTTGTTTTTCGGGCGCTCAAGCTGCCATCTGCTGGACGGAAAACTTCAATTAAACTCTGTACGTATTGAACACTAGAAATTTCATAAATTTTTTCGATTACTTTTTGATAATCATTCTTTGCATCAACATTGCTTCTGAAAAGTGAATTTCCGATATTATTTAATTGCGCAGTCGTTAAAATAAAAATCTCTGAATTGTAATCTTGCAAACCTTGGCTATTAGCCGAAAACATTTTTTCGATGTTATTCATCAAGTTAACTTGGCTCACACGCATTGAATCGGAATTGTCTAACACTAAGAAAATTTTTAAATCAGGAATTACAGGCTGAGTAACGTCAATATAACGATACTCTTCAACTTTTCCTGTTGGCTGTTCGTTCGTACAACGAACGTGGGAGGGGTTAACAGAGCAGATGTCTTGAATCAACGTATCTGAAGCACCCTCTTCCATTTTAAGCGTGATGTCGCCCTGCTGACCGCAGTTCTGAAAGAAAAGAATACTTACAACGCTCAACGCAACCCAAGCAGAAAAGCCAGACAAGAAATTTCGGTTGATTTTCATAAGAGTCCCCCAATATTCACATATTTAGGATAGCATAGAAGTGTTGAAATCTAAGCGTATTTTCAAATTGAGACGTTCATATTGATATCGGAATTTTCACTCGTTAAATAGATTGACAGTTCATTTGGGGAAAAACTATTTTGTTTCATAAATTGTTATTCTTTTAGTCATTTTCCACAGCGAACAATAGAGAGAAATATTATGGATACACCAAACATTCAAAAAACTTCATTGAACGAAAATCATAAAAAACGTGGCGCAAAAATGGTGAGCTTTGCTGGATGGGAGATGCCTATCCAGTACACACAACTTAAAGAAGAACATCATGCTGTACGAACGTCTGTAGGTCTGTTTGACGTTTCACACATGGGCGAAATTCGCTTTAAAGGTTCAGAGGCTTTGAATTCCCTTCAGTGGTTAACGACGAACGACGTAGCTAAATTAGAATCTGGCCAAGCCCAATATTCCCTTCTGCCTAACGATCGAGGCGGATTAGTCGATGACATAATCGTTTACTGTTTAGAAAAAAATCAAGATTACTTGGTGTGCGTAAATGCGGCGAACAAAGATAAAGACTTTGCGTGGATGACAAAACATAATCGCGGCGCTCAAGTGACGGACGAAAGCAGTCAATGGGGACAAATTGCGATTCAAGGTCCTAAAGCTCATGACTTATTAAAGGCTGTTTTCAATGAATCCTTTGATGCGGTAAAAAACTTTAGTGTACTTCATCGAAAATTCACGAACCATCAGGGTAAACCCGTTGACGTTATTATCGCAACAACAGGTTACACTGGCGAACGTGGCGCCGAAGTGTTTGTTCCTTGGAATGAAACGGAAAGCTTATGGGACCTGTTGCTTGAAAAAGGCCAACCGATGGGTGCTCAACCAATTGGTTTAGGCGCACGCGATACCTTACGGACGGAAATGAAATACTCGCTTTATGGTCATGAAATTAACGACGAGCTGAACCCTTATGCTGCGGGCTTAGGCTGGGCAATTAAGCCGGACGCCAAAGATTTCATTGGTAAAGCTGCCATATTAAAAGGCAAAGAGGCCGGCCTAAAGAAAAAACTTGTGGGCCTACGAATGGTCGATAAGGGCATTCCACGTGAAATGTACACCCTTCATTCTAAGGATGGCATCCAAACAGGCTGGATCACAAGTGGTACCCACTCGCCCACTTTAGATGCTCCAATTGGGATTGGGTACGTAGACGTAAAAGACGCCGAACTAGGCAATGAAATCTTTGTTGATATTCGTGGCCGTAAAGTTAAGGCGCAGGTCTGCAAAACTCCATTTATTCAAAAATAGGTGCGGATATCTGAATATCTGATACCACGATATCAGATATCCGATTGACTTTTAGGCTAAAACGCATTGTATTTGGATCCGATTAATCCGTTAAAAATAGAGGTTTAGAATGGTGTACAGAATTCCTGAAGATAACTACTACACAAAAGAACACGAATGGGCACAAGTTGATGAAAATATCGTCACTGTGGGAATTACTGAATTTGCTCAAAACCAATTGGGCGAAGTCGTATACGTTGAGCTTCCTGAGGAAGGTCAAAAAGTAACTCAAAATCAACCATTTGGCGTTGTAGAGAGTGTCAAAGCTGTGAGTGATCTTTATTCACCGGTTTCAGGAACTGTTATTGAAGTAAACAACACCCTTGTTGATGACCCAGCTCCGTTAAATGACGATCCAATGAACGATGGCTGGTTAATCCGCATCGAAATGGACACTGAAAAAGAACTAGCTCAATTAATGAGAGCTGGTGACTACAAAAAATTAATCGCTGAAAAATAATTTTAACTTTGTAGCTGAAAAAGGTTTGATTTTAGAATCTAATTTGGCTACAAAGAATTTCCTTGTTTTGATCATTGGCCCGGCTGGTGAAATTGGCAGACACACTAGACTTAGGATCTAGCGCCGCGAGGCATGGGGGTTCAAGTCCCTCGCCGGGCACCAATTGTCAAGCTATGCGAACCAAAATTCGCAGTTTTTATAAAACCCCGATTTTTTTCGGGGTTTTTTATTTTAAGCATCAAATCATAATAATCTTTATCCAAGTTCCAATAAATCTTAATCGAATCCACTCCAATCTCGACCCTATGGACGAACTTCTGAAGCAAACTGCGTCTGATATTGAATTCAGGATTATTTTTAATTGTGTGTCCTGCGAACTCCGCAAACTTTTCAAAGGTATCTATAGGCACAAGCCTCTCATCAATATTCAAATCCCTTATCTTTAAAAGCCCATCCTCAATCTCTTTTTTAACCAACTCAAGTTTTTCCATCTGTTTAAAGATCGGTGTGGCCGAAACCGTTTTAGGCAGCAACGATAGTCGTTCAGCTAAAGCATCTAATTGCGAACTCACACCATAAAGTTTGGCCTTTAATTTTCCGCGCTCTGATTCTTCGTCATTATTTTTGTGGATTGCCGTCACTTTATTTTTTAAATCCACCAAAAAATTTGGGCTTTCAATAAATTTACAAAACTCACCCCATACCAAGGCTTCTGCTTTCTTTGCCTGAACTCGTGTAGGTTCACACTGGAAAGTTTTTTTGGTTAAGGTCGAATTTCTTTTAGTCGCCCACGAATGTTCATAATAGGGAACCTTGCCATTTCTGCCAGTAGCAGACTTTCCTGGCATATGGTCACCACATTTCATGCAAAAACATACGCCAGACAATAAATAGGGATGCTTGCTGGTTTCTTTTATTGGTTTAAGTCTTGAATGATTTTTGGTGAGCTTTTCGTTTGCTCGCTGAAAAATCATCTCATCAACAATAGGTTGCCAAACGGCTTTGACTTCCTTTTGTTCGCCTTTTTGAGTGTAGGTTTTAATTCCGATATAGGCCTTGTTCCGAATAATTGCTTGCAAGTTATCCACTGTGAAATGGCCCAGCCTCATTCTCGAACCGCCACCTTCAAGATGAGCTTTGGCCTTGTAACCATTGTCATTCATCCAACGAGCCGCACGAGACAAGCTTCCTTCTCTTAAAAATGCTTCAAAAGCAATTCTAACAGTGGTTGCATGAGGCTCATCAATGTCCAAGCTTCCATTTTTTGTGTGACACTTCTTAAAACCTAGTGGGATAGTTCCCCCGTTATAAAGGCCACGACTAGCGCGAGCTAAAATGTTTGCGGAAACTCTTTCACTGGTTTGCTTTCGTTCAAATTGGGCAAAGTTCATCAATTGAAATAACAACATCTCACCAGCGGCTGTGGTCGTATCGAAGTCTTCCCGAAGGCTCATGAAGCTGCATTTAACTTCACTCATCATGTCCCACATATTTAAAAAGTCTCGGTTGTTTCTGGAGAGCCTTGAAATTTCTGTGACCATGATAAGATTTATTTTATGTACCCTCATGTCTTTGAGCATCGCCTGCAAAGCTGGTCTATTCATGTCCTTCGCTGAAATTCCAGCATCCACATAGACATTAAAAATTTGGCCGAAGTTGGATTGTTTATTTCTATAGGCTACAGCTTCACGAAGCCGTTGCTCTTGATTTTTAATGGAGCCTTCAGGGTTTTCCGCTTGTTCTTCGGTTGAAACTCTAATGTACAAAGCAATGTTAAAATTTTTGTTCTTAAGCATCTGATCTCGTCCTTTTTAAAAGATAATCTTTTACAGTTGACGAGTCAGAGAGTGACTTCTTCTGGAGCTGGCAGAGTTCAATATAAATAATACTGGCCACTTCTTCAATCATTTGTTCATGCACCTTTTCATTAAATTTTTCGTTTCTTAAGTTTATTACTTCGATCTCGTCCCATTTTTTATTCATGAGCTATCCCTATTTTTTATGGATATACTCAACTCATCACACAATACTTCTCGCACTTTTGCCGCCGCTAAGACTTACCAAATACCTTTCGATCCGTGACCCCTTTCCACCACATCGTTGGGGGGGAGGGGTCACGGAAAAAGAAAGGTAAAAATGAGTCACTCATTGCGGCGGCAAATACCTTAAATCAAAAATAAATTTCAAATTTTTCCTAATCATTTAACGCAATTACTCAGTATTCCCACCGGGCATATTGGTGGGCATACTGTTTTCCTAGTTAAAAGCCAAAGTGTTCCTAGTGGGAACACTTCAGGGAACACTATTTTGTGAAGTCTTCGCGTGACGAAGTCTTTAACAAAGACTTCTTTTTTAGATTTTTGATTTCATTTTGATCACCTCCGATAAAGTGATCTATTAGCAAGATCGTGCCAATTAATTTTGAATTTAAATGCAGATGTAACTATTTGATCTGACTGCGGACAAGGATTTGGTGGGGTCAAAATGTTTTCTTATTTTTGATAGAGTCTCTCAAAAATGAGAGACTTATTTTTTTGGAAATTTATTTTATGATCCGAACTTTTGAACATGAATTCTAACAATGTCAGCCACTGTCTCTATTTTTATATTTCGACTCACACAGTACGAAGAAGTAAGCCACTGGCTTAAAGATTTAGTCCCCTTGCTCGAATTGCAACTTCTACAGCATCTAGCAATATTCTCAGGACAAATAATTTTTACGTCATTAATGATGTGTTCCCAAGACCCGATTGATTTTTGACCGTTTCTTATTAGTTCACAATGACAATAAATACATTTTTTATCGCGCTCAAAAACCAACTTGGCTAAATCAAGAGGAATTCCCCATCTATTTTTATATATATTCATAAAATTCTAATTTACGCTTAATCATATTTAAAATATGTTTTCGCAGTAGACAACCGAGCATCACAAAATGTCTTCATTTCATAAACCAAGATGGTCTATTATCTGTGGTTTTTGAGCCGTTTTGAGCAAAGGTGAACCTGAATCCATATTTCTTTAGAATTGCCACCAAACCTTGCAACTCCTGACTTCCAACAATCCACAGAGCGCCTTTATATTCTCTCTTATCTCGTACATCCAAACCGAGAGCTGCTAGCTGGTCTTTAATGTTTTCACTAGTGATATCCTTTGCCCAGACATCATCGACTGTTAAGAGACTTGGCACTTTACTAATTTCAGAGCTAGAAGTCTGAGCAATGTGCTTTAAAGGTACTTCCTCGATAATTTCCTCTTGAAAATTATTCTCATCAATTTGTGCTTCAGGTACATTTTTTTGGCTGAATTCGCTTGATACAGGAAGGATTTTCATTCTACTTAATAAATCCCAAAGTCCTTCTAAAGCAGTTTCACGATCAAGAGCATATTCACTTCCGCGAATCCGATAAAACACCCAGCCACATCTCTCTAGATCTCTTTGTCTAGCCATGTCCTTTTCAAACTGATCTGGGCCATGCCATCTGTCGCCATCACATTCAACAGCAATCCGTCCCGCTATTCCTTCAACAACTAGATCTATTCTTCGCCCATTGACCTCGTATTGCGGTATTACTCTATATCCTTTACTGTGTATTTGTAGAAAGACATCAACTTCAAACCAACTATCAAATGGCGCAGGAGGATTAACGACTGACTTCTCAGCACTATGGTGGATAAGTTTAATGTCTTCAATATTAATATTTCCAACTTCAGATTGATCCATTTTTGGGTTTTGGCAGTAGTCAAGTAGCCTGTAGCGCATACATTCAGGATTAAGTTCGTTCAAGGTAATCGAATGAAAAAGGAACATTTGTTCTTTAGCGCGGCTGGCAGCAACATTAAATCTTCTTTTATCTTTTTCTTTTGTAAGAGCTGCAACACGACGGCCTTCTTCTAGTGCGCTGACAAGAGATAAAAGCATTATATCTCTTTCATCTCCTTGAAATGCATAAGCATCACCACAGACTATTTCACGATCTTCGATCTCTGTAGCGCCAATTTTATCTATGAGTAACCTTTCAATTTCTTTAGCCTGCCATTCGCCCTGCAAACTGATGACTCCAATTGATTTACCTACATAAAGTGGGTCTTTTATTAATTCATTAATCTTATTAACAATTGCTTCGGCCTCTGGTGTATTAATTCGTTTCGTATCTGAGCCTGAAACATACCCTTCTCTGACGTGAAAAGTGGAGACAACAGGAGTAAGTCTATTACTTCCAAATTGTTTCAGGGGTATTAAGGGTTCTGATGAATAGCAAAGATTGTTAGAAAATTGTATAATCTCAGGCATGCACCGAAAATGCTCACGAAGTCTTATTCTTCCGCCATACCTAACATCTGCAATATCAAAGAAGCTATTATCAGGACCAATAATATCGGAACGTGGGACATCCCCCAAATACCTTTGATGAATTGAATATAGGCCATCTCTATCTAAGCCAATATTGTCTGGGCTAATTTGTTTATCATCACCCACAACAACAATTTTTTTCCCAATGTATTGAAGAAATATAGCTTCTGGCCCTGACTGACTTGCCTCATCTAAAATTACAACATCAAAGGCCTCGGGCACAATTTCTACAACCTCAGCAACTTTATGTATTGGCATAATCCACGCAGGAATTGCTGGACGACAAGATTCCATGTGTTTTCTTGCATCTTTTCGGTGTCGATTTGCATGCTTGCCTGTGCCTTTACCAATTCTTGCTACCGCTCTTTGCCAGGCTACTAATGACTCTCTCTGGTCCTGACCAAATCTTTTATCATTCGAAAAGCACTCTAACCACGCCAGCTCAGATGCTAATCTACTTGTGGTTGCCTGAATTTCTTTTCTAGTATGCTCTAGTTGATAGTTGAGTTGTTTTAAGTGCCTTGGGTCACTCTGGTGTGAAATCCATTTTTGAGTTCTTTTAAATGTAATAGCATTATCAATACATCTAAATCGTTCTAGCCAGACATTATCTTCAGGAGAATTGGAAAAACTATTTAGCAATTTCGGCAACTGCCTTTTAAATGAAACTAAAACTGAACTATAATTATTTAACATTGATTGCTTCATTTTTAAGTCAGCTATCTCATTCAATATCGAACTGATTTCTGTATTCTTACGATCTACTATTGCAGTTTTTAACTTGTTATAGATTTCTGGGGCTGATTGTTTTTCATCATTTAAGAACAAAGACTTATTTTCAATTTGCTTCCTTACTTTATCAAGGTCTAAAGCCGTTAGCGAGTACGATAGGTTGTTGATTAAGTCAAGTAAGCTAGCAACGTTTTTCTCTGTGGTACATGACGGAACCAGATTTTCGATGATTGAGATAGACTTGCACAGTGCGAATATCTCTTCTAGTTGTAATAAAACCTCTTGTGCTTGAGCAGCCTTCAAAAAAAGATTTTTTGATTCAAGCTCTACCAATCCGTCCCAAAGAATAACAAACTCTTCAAGAAGGGATTCTGCTTGCAAATATGCCTCTAATGGAATTAATGTTTCTCTATACTGGCGACATGAAATATCATCAACAAATACTTCTTTAAAAATGAACTCAGCATCTACAATTACTTTAGGTTTAAATATCCAGAACCCAAAACCTTTTCCTGAGTAAAAATGTGTCAAGAGGTTTTTCACGTGCAGTCTTACCTGGCGAATTGGATACTTCTCGATCCCACTAACTCTCTTTGGTAATTTATCTTTTAAGTTTTCTTTTTTATTTAGTATTGCTTTGGTTTCATCGAGCCTTTTTTTCCAGACTGACTCTTTGCCAATCATTACATCATTAATGGCTTTTGAATGCCAGTGTGAACTCGACAATGACAAGCCTCGAATGCCTGAACGAACCGCATCGATCATTTGCTTAAGTTTTTCTAATTCTTCACCTCTTAAATGGGTTAAATTAATTTTTTCTCTTGCCCGGCTTTGCTCCAAAATGGACCTGATGTTTTCTTCTTCGATGAAATGCCTTTGAATTTCTAATATTTTTGTTAAGTCTTCATTTTCAAATGAGAACCGATCCAAGTCTGTTGGAAATTTTATAACTTCAGGATACAATTCCAAAAATTCAAGCAGGTTTTTACTATTAATTTCAGTTGATTTTTCAATCTCATCTTCAAGCCAGGCGAAATTTTCTTCTTCATTTTTAAGCTGTTTTGCGATTGATTCAATAGTTCCTGAATATCTACCATTGATTTTGTCGTGAATATAAACATCTTTTTCACGAATTTCTCGTATTTGAGATATAATGTCAGCGTACTGTCGTTTTTTTTGAGACAATTCATTTTTAAAGTCTAATACTTTTTTGGAGCTGTCATCACTATTCCAAGAATTGTACTTAGATAGAATCCCATATACTGAGTCTTCTAGTGCCTTCATTGAAATATTGTCACTTCCTAATAATTCAACGCAAAGAGGTGCGACATCTTTTGGGATTTTCTTTTTTAGTACGTTAAGGGCTCTGTTTGTATGACTTGTGACTAATATCCTTTGCCCCTGTGCGAGCAGGTGGCAAATAAGATTAGCTATTGTGTGTGACTTTCCCGTGCCTGGCGGTCCTTGGACAAGAACAGCAGAGTTAGTTCGTAGTTTTTCTGCAATTTCTTTCTGCTCTCTATTTGCATCTAAAGGAAAATAGATTTCAAAGCCATCTTTATTGGATAAATTTTGCTTTGGTTCACTGTTATGGTTATGTGATCCATCGTTTCTAATTCCAACAACTGCTAAAATGCCCTCTGGAATGCTAGATACTGATTGTATCGAATTTAATAAATTGTCGTAAACTTTCAGCAATGACCTATCAGAACTTTTCCGCAAGATTAAGTATGGCGAATATATGGCCTGAGGTTTTGCCGACATTGTAATGTCTTTATGTAATTCACTTTCGTGATACTGACCATCACCAGTAGGCATTGCGTGAATATATGACTTGATTAGCTCATGGATAGATATGCCATCCCAAATCTTGTCTTCGCATTCGCTCATTAGATTTTCAATTGCTATTGAGTTTTCAGGTATGGGTCTATCGACTACTTCGAGCATGTCTTGCTCAAGATTTAATTTTATGCCTTCAGATGTTCCACTGACTGTTAGACGTCCACTTTTCTGATCAAAATGGATAGTGGCGGAAGTTGTAAATAGATGTCTTTTGATATCTTGGCTTCCATTTCTGAATTTTAGAAGTCCAAATCCAATTATAAGCTCAAAGCCTTCGCCGAATTTCTTATGCTTCTGATAGATAGAAAATAATTTTTTATAAACCAATTCAAAATTTTTTTCAGTTTTGTCGTGTTCGGCCCACGCTTTCCACTTATTCTCAATATATTCATTAAATTGCTTTTCAATATTTGGATGATCTTGGAGGTTTAATACTTCGGTCTCATTTTCACCAGCCTTTGCTTTCTCGATAATAATTGAATTTAGAAGGCGCGGAGAAGAACTTGAGTCGATTATAGTTTCTTTTACTACCCAAAGATCTAACTCCGTTGATAGCGGCGGAGGAGACACTCGCTTAGGCTTTCTTAATTCTATCCAATCTTCTGTTGGATCATTTTCAGAGTTAAATGGTGTCCATGTAATACACTTAACACCACTAATTTTAGGAAGATCTGAGAGTCCAATAAAATCTTCGTAACTTTCCATATCACGAATGACTTTGCTTCGTTGCTGGATAAATTCACGAAGATAAGTAAATAATTTGGTTGCGCGATTTCTCGCGATATCTTGTGGTGATTCAGACACGTTGTTTTACCTCTGGGTACTTGTCGGATTAATTATGAAATACTTTAGTGTTTACTTATAGTTAAGAGAGTCTTGAGATTGAAGATGGGAATTCAACTGTCTGATTTTACTTATCTTTTTAAAAGGTGCAAAAATAGACTTGAAAAAATCTATAAATAGACCGATAATAGCAAAGGGAGACAATTATGACAGCAGCCGTCGTTACTTTAATAAGCCAGCTACAAGATCCTAAAAAAGAGGTAGTTTTGATTCGTAAAGGATTAAAGGCTAGTTTGATTGAGGCCTTTCTAAATCAAGAGGGATTTCTTGTTAAAGATGTTCTTGAAAGACTGGATATTTCTGCTTCTACTTATTTTGCTAAAAAAAAGGGACAGAAACCACTTGATACATACACAACAGAAAAGTTCATTCGTTTGATTCAAGTTATGCTCAAGGCTTCAAAGGTCTTAGGTGAAAAGGAAGCTAAAAATTGGCTATATAGACCAATTCCATCTTTAGGAAACGAGTTACCAATTGATTTATTAGACACCGAGCCCGGCCATAGATTAGTTGAACAGACGCTTTTGCAAATTGAACATGGTGTGTACTCATAATGTCTATCTGGTATCGAGCACACACAAACTCCAATTCCCAATTTGTTTTTTCAGGCGATGGGGGTTTATATACCTCTGGCAGATGGAATCATTTAGGAAAAAAAGTGGTTTATTGTTCAGACTCAATTGCTTTAGCAACTATGGAATGGCTATCTCATAATGGTCTGTCGGTATCTGGATTTAGTTATTATCGCTATTCAATTGAAGTCCCTGATCACTTGATAACTGCATTTTCTATTTCTGATTTACCCACAGACTGGGACGCAACTCCTTCAACTAATGACACGAGAGATTTTGCGAATGATAATTTATTTTTAACGGAAGGCCCTTTGGCCATAAGCGTACCATCAGTGCTAGTTCCCGAAGAAAAAAATTTAATAATTAACCCCTTTCACACTGAATTTCAAAGTGTGGTTACTAGCATTACCAACCTCGGAAAATTTATTGCGCCAACCAGATAAGTTAACTTTGATTGCAAGAGATTAAATTGAAACTTCACCTTATTTGTTCAACCTCATAGCTTTCGGCCAATTAGAGGCTTTTGAATCCTGAATAAGTTCAAACTGGGCTTTTCTGACTTGTTTCAAAACCCAAGGTAAATTCCGAGTTCCCACTGCCAAAAACGCCAGCGTAACAGATAAAGAAATCAATTTTGATAGGCCCATTTGATTTGCTCCTTTTCCTCTACTGTCAGCCCATCAAGGTCAAAATTCTTGCGTCTGATGCTCTGACAGTAGTTAGTGATGGCATTTAGAGTCCGTCCGTAATGACGGGCCAGTTCTTGCCGTGACCAGCCGTGTATATAACGTAGTTTTGCCAGCTCCGTTAAACTCACTCTCGACTCGTGCCACTGGATTGGATAGGCTATATCCAAACTGAGTGGTTCTCTCAGCATAGGGCGAGGGGCACCAAATCTTTAATAAAATCAATAACTTACAAGTTTTAACCCCGATAGTCATTGGGGTCTTGGGTTTTTAATTCATACTAAAGTCTGGTTTCCCAATTGAGATTTACACCCTTTCAACCGAAAGGATAAATCAGATGGGTATTTTTGTTTATAAAACCAAATTTGGATTTGGTGCTGTTCTTGAACATTGGACACCAAGAAGAAGCACTAAAAAATTGGATACGAAAAATTATCCCACCTACGGCTTAACTGAAACTATGACCTATGAGCAAGCCGACCAAAGAGCCAAAGAATACAATCAAGACCAAAAAATTAAAAAAAGAAAAGAAGTCCAATTCACCATTGAAATTCAGGATAAGGCTTATCTGAATGATAAAAATCTTCCTGAAAAATTAGTGAATGCCTTTGAAGAAGAACTTGAAAAAGAATACAAAGACAATGAAGAAAGACTTGAAACCATATTACAACATTGGACTTCTGCTAAAAAATTATTAAATAAAATTAAAATAGATTACACCGAATTTTATGATAAGCGATTTGATATTTTTAAATACTATGAACAAAAGTGCTGGTCTGCTGATTACATCAAGAGAAATTTTGGAAAGTTGT
>DDVI01000114.1:0-10159 GCA_002345205.1 Bdellovibrionaceae bacterium UBA2316
CAATCAAGCCCCAGTAAAAACAAGCTTTACCTACACGGCTAGGGAGTTTGAACCTGAGACTGGGCTTTATTATTATCGTGCGCGATACTATGACTCGAGTAATGGGCGATTCTTGCAACAAGATCCTGACCCTGGAAAACTAGAAAACCCAAGCTCCGTAGTAAACAAATATACTTATGTAGGAAATATCCCTACAATGTATGCTGACCCATCTGGAAAGCTCGCTCAGTTTATTGTTTATGCGTTGATAACAGCAGCAGTTTCCACGGCTGTTCAGGTAGCATTCAGTGAAGACAAAAGAAAAAATCCGTTTGGAACCTTTGTCTCTAATTTTGCAATGGCTCTTCTTTTTGCTGGAGCCGGAGATTTTTTCTTTGGAGCTGAGTATATCAAAACTGTCGAGTCATACCACTTTTCTTACGCTATAAGTTCGGCAGTTCAAAATGGAGCAAACAATGCAGCAACGGCTCTTGCATTTGAGGCCATTCACAATAGTACTGGAATTCCAGCACAGGAAATGTCGTTTATTTTCGGGTTTTTGTATGCTCCCGATTACGCAAAAACGGACAATGGCAATGGACTTTACAACTTTTTTAGCCCGCCTAAAGAAGTCTATTTTTAAAAAGTTTGGAGATTTTAGTGAAATTAAAAATATTTCTTCTTTATTTGTGTGTAACCATAAATACAATTAGCTGTACTTATGGAATAGGAAATTTAATTTCAAACTCTTACACTGATAATAGAATTGTTGTTGTCGCAGAAGTCGATACGTGTGTTCTCTTAACTAAAATTAAAACGCAGTTCGCTCCATTTTCAAAAAAGTATAAGGATGCACCAATTGCAGCAATTTCTCAACTTAAGGGACTTTTTAGCCCAAACAATATAAAAGGAAATGCTCTTCACAACATTCGAATGACTGAGCCGGATTTTCCCCTTGCTCAAGCTGATGTATACCAATGTCCAGACGAAGTTTTACAAAAATATAAACATCTTCAAAAAGACAAGGAATATATTTTCTCTCAAATTAAGTTCGACCTCAAAGTTGACGAAAATTCAAAATGAAGTCATTGAGCAGGGATGGCGTTTAGCAGAAACTAGTTACTATTAGAGCTTTTTGGATTAACGAATGAAAAGATTTATATTAGTGCCTTTTTTGCTAGTGTTTTTGACAGGGTGTGAAATGATGTTAGGAAACTACATCACCAATACTATGCAGTATAACAGGATTGCGGTTGTATCGGAAATTGATCAATGCAATCTCGTAGGTAATTTAACGACAAAGACTACCCCTTTTAGGGATCGAAGAAAAAATGCATTTATGGGTGGAATAAGAACTCTGAAGTGGTATATGGGCGCGGAAGGAATAAAAGGAAACGCTCTCTTTAATATCAGGATGGATGATCCAGAATATCCAATTGCCAATGCGGATGTGTATAAATGTCCAGATGAAGTATTTAAAAAATTCAAGCCATTGCAAAATGACCAAGCTTTTATTTTTTCCCAAATCAAATTCGATCTGAAGTTAGATGAGACGAAGAAATAAAAATTAACATCTTTAGCCTCCTAAAGGTTTTAATTTTAAGGTGCCAAGTTACAAACAGCTTAATGGTCACAACTACAGAGTGAGAGTGAGGGGCAAGATAGTGAAAGTAAGTAACGTATTTTATGTGCCAGCTTTGTCAATTTTTCTCACCTCATGTGTTACTGCGCCCGATAAAGATTTTTATCAGGCGGACAAGCAGCCCGTCTTTCAGAAGAAAACTTGTATTTCTCTAAAAATTTTAAATGGAAATGCAACTAAACCATTTTCGAAAGAGTATTTGGAATATAGCACTGCTGAGTATAATCAAATTAAGTTCGAATTGTCGAAGTACAATCTAGAGTTTGATTGTACTGGCAGTGTAAGGAACTATACTTTAATTTCTTCAATGTCTCTCAATTATCCGTTCGTAAGCTATCCTTGGCTTGTCATTTCATCACTTACTCTTACCTGTCCCGCTTTTTTGTTAGCCGTACTTTTGACACTCACAACTATGAGTTAAATTTAAAGGAAGGGGAACGATTGGTTGGCAATGAAAAAGTCAGCTTAGAAAAAGGGGTTTGGTTATTTTACATTGTGAAAATGAGACGAGTTGAAACAGAGTCAATTGCTTTATTTGGAACTACGGTTGGCCGAGCTATATTAACTAGAAGAATTGCCTCAATGATTAAAGCTGATATTGAGGGTAGTAAAATAAGCGAACCATAAAATGAAACAAAGATATATGATCAAAAATATTTTAATAGTTGGAATTTTATCCATTTCCTTTTTCTTAACGAATTGTATGAGTGTTTTAAAAGGCGAATACGTTCGGCCCGAAGAAACAAGTCAGCGGCTTTGCGCTGACTTTGATATTGAAAAATTGGAACAGAGTTTATTTTCAGATTCGAAAATAAAAAAGAATCGCTTTAGCTTTCAAAATTATAGAGAATATGGATACTTTAAACGAAATGGACTAGAAAATTGCGGTACTTCAGATCGAAAATATTTAGTCTCTTTTTTTGCCAAAGAAACTGAATCTCGGTCCTTCTTAGATTACCTTTGGTTGACCTCTTCAATAGTTACTGCTTCGTTAATTCCTTACAAAGAAGATAAAGTTACGAGTGTGACTGTAACCAATAGAACGACAGGATTGGAAATTGGTAACGCACAAGTTTTTTACAGAGACTGGATTAGTGCACCTTATATTATTTGGAAATTATTGAACTTATACAATATTGATTCAGTGGAACTTGATGCTACTAAGAAGGCATCTGAGATAATTACACGTGATTTGATCGAGAAATAAGAAATTTAGTGTTGGGTAATGGCAACCAGAATCGAACCCCTATAGGAAAATTATTTAATTTATGTAATTAGCTCGGCGTTATTGGTGAGTTGACTAACTAAATCGACTACAGTGGGGGATGTCGAAGCATATGCTGAATCAACTTGGGGAACTGTAATTGTCAGTTTTTCCAATTTGAAAAATGAAAAATCCGGATTGTTATATTTTATATTGCTATGGAGTGAGTTTAGATGGACATAGAAAGCACTAATAAGTTTGGAAGAATAGAAATATGTCCTTACTGGCGCCCAGTTTTTTCAAAAGGATATTTTTGTTTTAAGATAATATTGGCATTTTTTAGTATAGTGTTAAACGGCTGCGTAACGGGACCGTTGATATACGAAATGCGCTCTGCCTCTAAACTTAAATATGAAGGTAGGATTCCGACCGAATTTGAGGTTGTGGATAAAACGGAAATACCTTCACATGATTTTGACTTCATCGAAATAAAGAGAACTATAGAAAAAGAGATTGCTCGGGAGAATGTGAACTTTGAGGATAGCTCATCACAATTGTTAAAAATGAAGTTTACCTACTTTAAATGTGAAAACGTGGCGCGATTCCCGACAGACTCAAAAGGAATAAATGTTCTGATAAGGGTAGTAACTCTTGGTTTGTTTCCGATAGGCGACTACAAGAAATGCCCCGTTTCATTGGATGTTATTGATATTTCAACAAATGAGGTAGTCGGAACTTATTCTATGGACCTCGCGGCAAGTGATATCGCTGGATTATTTGATACACAGTTTTATCACTAGGGCGAAGAATTCAGAAAAGCGTAAAGGATTTCGTGAACTCCAAAACTTACACCAGAAAATATGCTTACAATGGAAGTAATATCATTGCAGAGTATGATGGCAGTAACGTTTTACTTGCAAAGTACACGCACTCGCCGTTGTCAGCTGATGACTTGCTTGCGGCTGACATTTCCAGCCAAGGCGTGGCAGCTGGTATAAGCAATCAAAGCGGAGTTTTGTATTATTTAAAAGATTATCAGAATACGGTCACTGAAATCGCTAACGAAGCTGGAATCATAATTCAAAAATTTGAATATTCTAGTTTTGGAGAGATTCAAAAAATTAAAGATGGTAGTGACAATGCGTTTACATTCAATAAAGCTCCGGTAAAAACAAGTTTTACATACACAGGTAGAGAGTTTGAACCTGAAACTGGGCTTTATTATTACCGTGCTCGATATTACGACTCGAGTAATGGGCGATTCTTGCAACAGGACCCTGATCCAGGAGTTTTGAAAAATCCGGTAAGTGTTTTTAATAAATACATTTACACTAATAATAAACCGACTTACATGGTCGATCCTGACGGTCGGTTTCCTTGGCTTGTGATAGCCGCAATTTCACTTGCAGTTACAGCCTTTGAAAACAACAAGAAAGGTGGAAACTTTTTAGGACAGTTCGCCGTAAATTTTGCAGTTAGCTCTCTAATGTATCTCGCCGGGGTCCAGTTAGGGGGAGCAGAATTTTCTGCAACAGCAACTTGGCAGCAAAGCCTTTGGACCGCATCTAAGTCTCTCGCTACATCTAGTGTCGTGCGCGCGGCAGCATGGGAAGCCCAGAGTCGCAGAATTGCTAGTGATGGTACTACCTTTGCATTTGCATTTTTATATGGCGTAGGTGACAATTATAAAGCGAAAGAATTAAATTGGGAGAGCGTTAGCACTGCGATCGGAAACACTCTTACATTCCCGAACCCATCGCCGTCCTCTATCGAAGGCTCTAACATACAAATTCCTAAAACAGGTGATTTAAATGATGGCAACTAAATTAACCTTTTTCATTTTACTGTCAGTTACTAGCGGTTGCGCTTCTCTCAAAATCTCGCATGATTTGAATGAAAAATTACCAGGGACTGGAGCAGATTACATAATATCTAGTCCAGTAGAGGTTACATTATTAAAAAAAGAGAGAGATTTGCTTCACACAAAAACTATGGCCCTTCCAGCGGATAAAACCAAAGAGGAAAAAGAAGCAATCCTTGAATACGGGATTTTTTCAGACCTAAGTTTTACTAGCAGAGAGCCAAAGTTAAAAAATACAATTCGAGTTGAAATTGAAATACTAAACACTTGGTTTGTTGAAAATTGCTACATGGGTGGATGCTTTTTTTGGCCAAATCTACAAACGAACAGCTATCAAATAGATTTTCGCGTCTTCGATAAAAGAAACGTCAAAGTCTTTGAAACTAATGAATCCATATCCGGGGAGTTGTGGGGAAATGTTTTCAAGTTATATTACGGATATAAACCTCTTCGCGAGTTAGATGATAAGGCTCCTAATCTGTTAGTAAAACGTAGTTTGGCAAAATTTCAGACAAGCGATGCGTTTAAAAGATTGATTGAGGATGAAAAACACCAGAGTGAGTAAGCAAACTTTGCCGCTCTCTTCTTATAATATTTCCGTTGCAATAATTGGCATCGCATATTCATACGGCACTAATTTTTACCAAAAAGGAACATCAGCGACTTCAGTTGAAGCCGTAGATTTGTTCAGCAGGACTTTAATTCCTATCGATGTCAATAAATACATAATCAGTTTAATAAATGATTTCTTTAGGCAAAATCCAGATGGAAGCTGGACAAACGGCGCACCGTCAATGGATGGGCCTCCAATTTATAGGCATTAAAATGGAAAAAACTTATTCAGCAAAAATTGTTTATAAAAGTTATTTGAATTATCTGGCTGTAAAAATATTTAACAAGCATTTTTTGCTGCTAATTTTTCTAGTTTATTTGGTTTTGTTTTTTATTTCGGCTTTTGGAAAAACTTTATACTACCTTCAAAATCCAGGAGCAATCACTTTAAATGAAGGTCTTATGTTGGTTTTGTTTTCTACTATAAATTGGACTCTAGTAATAATAATTATCCCTATCATCGCTTCTTACGCGTTTTGGAGGCAAAACTTTCATTTTTCGGGAAATAAGATAATAGACAACTTTCCAATAAGGAAAGAATTGCTACTCAATCAGCTGGAATATATTTTACTAGAATCACCTTATCAGGCAGGACTCATTTTTCAACGGCCTCAAGATACCTTAAAAACAGTTGTTTATTGGCATGGCAAAGATGAAAAGGATTGGTTAGACTTTCTAAATCAATTACAAGCAAACAACCATTCTATTGATGATAAAATTTATTTCAAAACTTCTTTTTGGAAGGGTAACAAAAGAGTAAAATCCAATATATATAATAGCTATTCTGAAATATTAAAGGTTCATGGGATTACTTAGCAAGTGTATATACAGGCGGACGCTGGACAAACGGCGCACCGTCAATGGATGGGCCTCCAATTTATAGGCATTAAAATGGAAAAAACTTATTCAGCAAAACTAGTCTATAGAAATATCTACCAATTGGCAAAAGAAAGCACGCTAGGCGGTAGATACTTTTTAGTAATGACTTCAGCACTATCTGTATTCGCGTTTTTAATCTGGGTATCTAAGAAATTTGTATATTTTGTGAGTGGAGGCCATATTAACGACACCTTTTCTGGTAACGGAATAGGAATTATAGAGTTGTATTTATATATGATCGGAACACTTCTTGCTTTTACTTATTTGGCCATTTTTTTTAAATGGCACTTTAAACTAATTTTAAAAGAAGATTCAATTGTAGATGTTTTTCCAACAACAAGATCATATACTTTTGACGAAATCGAATCGTTACTTCTAGCATCTCCTAAATATGCAAGTATTCTGGTTAAGTCTAAGAAATCCAATGTTAAAAGAATGGTTGCTTGGTTTGGCAGTAGCGAACAAGATTGGCTCGATTTTGTAAATTTTTTGATTACTAAAAATCCCTCTTTGAAAGAAAAGGTTTTTGTTAATACATCGTTATGGAACTCAGTGAAGATCAAAAACGTATTACCTCTTGATAGTTATAAGGAAATTTTGGCGCTTTACGGTAATTCCTGATATTAGGCATTTTTTACTGGTGTATTACAACTTGTGCTCCATCATTAGATGGCCCTCCCGTCTATAGGCATTAGAATGGAAAAAATTTACTCGCCCAGTCTGGTATATAGTGGATACCTAAAGTTTATGTATTCAAAGTTGCTGCAAAGAAATATTCTATTGCCCCTATTGGGTTTCTATATATTTATGGTTTCTTTGAATGTTTTAGGCAAATCCATTCTATTGTCAGTCGAAATGAAAGAAATTGTTTTTGCGCCACTAGACTTTTTAGTGTCCCAAATGGAATATATAGGACTTTTTATTCCTATTTTGATAGGCCTCTATATCGTATTTGCTTCGGGTATGTGGTTTCAAAAGTTCACTATCCGTCAAAATAAAATTGTAGACCTTTTTCCAAAAGAAAGAGAGTTTAGCTTGTCTGATATTGTGCGGATCGTACTTTTTTCTCCCAACTTAGGTCAAATTATTTTACAACCAGTTTCTAGCAAATTAACACATACTGTTTATTGGCATGGAAAAAACGAAAAAGACTGGCTAGAATTTATTGGCAATATGGCGTCACTGAATCCTTCAATAAAAGACAAAATTTACGTAAGAAAAAGCAAATGGGGATCGGGTGAAATTAAAATATCAACTCTCACTGGCAGTTATTCTGAAATTATAAAGATATATAACTAAGAGACTTATTTTTTAATGAAAGTTATTGCTCTCCAAAAAGAAACCTCTAGATTGTGTGATGCAAGGTTAACTAGGGAGAGATTCACAAAATCAGTAGAAAATTGATTTAATGATGATCTTTTAAATGGAGAGTTTCTGAAAAAAATAATTTTACTTTTTTTTGCAATTTTAGTTAGCGGTTGTGTAATTACAGGGCCAACAAGATCCGAAAGGATCTCTGTGGCCGAACTCCAATATAAAAATGGAATTTCGACTTTAATTGAAGTTGAAGATAAAACGGGGATTGCAAGTCATGATTTCGACTACATTGATATAAAAAAAACAATTTCTGAAGAAGTAGATAGACAAAATAAGTCCGCAAAAGACATTCCTCAAAATTATAAATTAAAGTTTACATATTTTAAATGCGAAACTACAGGGCATTATCCGTTTGACTCAAATGGATTAAATATAATAATTCGAGCTTTTACTTTCGGTATAGTAGCAACCGGCGACAATAAAAAGTGCCCTTCTTTGTTAGAAATACAAGATCTTACAACGGGTGAAACGACATAAAAATGGAGGAGGCTTTGTCGCTGACAGTGCTAAAGTCGATGATACGGCATTTATCGACCGAGCAGCTCAGGTTTGTGGAAGCGCTCAGGTAAAAAATTCTGCAAAAATATTAAATGCTGCCATCGTTGACGAACAAGCCATTGTTTCTGACAGCGCTGTTGTCAGTGTAATGGCAAGGGTATCGGGTAAGTCTAGTATTTCTGGAAACGCAGTGGTGACTGGTGGCGCTAAAGTATTTGGTGATGCTAAAGTATTTGAAAATGCGAAGGTCAGTGGTATTGCACAAGTCTACCAGCAAGCGAATGTGTCGGGACTTGCCAATGTATCAGGAAGTTCAAAAGTGTTTGGACAAGCGCAAGTTAAAGGCAATTCAAAGATTAATAAAGACACTAAAGTAGATGGCGATAGAATAATAAATGAAAAATAATCGAGCTTTAGCAGAGGAGATTTCTTGAGAGCTAACTTAGTATGCAATAAATTTCTATTTTCATATCTATTCGTGATCGCATATGCCACCAATGCGTTTGCAGGAAGAATAGAGGTAACAGACGACAATTCACCTTATCTAACATATAAATATCTCGAAAGCTTGTCCCATAATACTCCGCCAAATGTAAAATTCTACTCGAACAAAGATTTTACAGGAAAACCGACGATAGTTATTGATTCGAAAGGCTTAACCATAGAAGATAAACTAGTGTGTGAGTGGCGAGATACATATAAAGAGAACTATGACAAAAGACTTCTACTCAGCACAGAGTCAGATAATAAATTGGGCGAAAGTTGTTCTAGAACAGGTCCAATTATATCACAGTATGAATTGTTTCGAATCGAAGTAAAAAACGATCTATCAAATGATTTCTACGAAGTAACCTTTAATGACAAGACTCTATACTTAGATAAAAAACAAATGAACGATTTTGATTTTCATGAATCGGTCTTTACTCAAGAGAAAGAAAAGCTAAAATCAAATGCGGAGGCGTACAAAAGCCTTAAAGAGCAAGATAAAAGTTTAAGAGTTTTTTTGGAAAATTTTAAAAAGTGCATTAGTAAAAAAGACAGGTCTTGCTTGCCGCAAGGAGATCGATATGAAGCTTTAGATGAAGGGTGGCAAGACTATGTATGTGCATACCATAACTATTCAATCGTGACAGAATCATCCTATTGCGAAAAATGGCTGGCGCATCGATGTCCAGTCTCAAAAGGACTCCAAAATAATGATGATTGCGATGAGATATTAAAGTCACCGCGCCAGCAACGCCCAAAACGAAGTAAGAAAACGGAGAAGCAGCTTACTAATTTTTTGTGGAAAAATTTAGAAGGTTGTTTCTTTAGAGAAAAGGAAGTCAATGTCGACAGAAATGAATTCTCAACGCGAGTAACTATAAAAACTAATGAACAATACGACTTGGAGTGTGAAATATCGACCTATAAAAACCATGAGAAAGACACCCCTAAATGGGAACTATTGAGCATACGAGCAAATCCAAGACGGCTGCCCGACACAACATTTAAGATTTTTGGTCCTTAACTATTGAATGTCGCGTACTAGTGGCATAGTCTTTCTTTAATCGGTTTTATTGAGATTGATACGAATCTAGACAAGATAACTCGTCACCCAAAAATATTTTCGGCTGTCTTGCCAAATTTGCCTTTGTTTTGGCCGCTAATTCAATTAGCTCTGTGGGTATTACTGTGTTATTTCGCAATCGCCACGACGTTTCAGCTTGATTTACCTAAACTTCAAAAATGGGTGATGTGGATTTCTACTTTTTCTTAGAATCTAAAAATATATTCGGACTTCCCCAGTTAGAAGCTCTAGACTGATATAAAAGTTGAGCTTGTGATTTCCAAACCCATCGTTGTAAAGCGTCTAGTTTTCCGATGGCTGCTGCTCCGATTATTATGGTCACAATGATTGGAGTTAATTTATCGAAGTTCAAGTTGGCCTCCTTTAGAGACAATTTGTTTGTTTTCAAATCGGGTTAAAATATTAATCACTGAATTTCGATTCCAACACTTTGCGATTCGTGGTGGTATGTTTTTCTCATTAAGAAGATCTGAAATTCTATTGGGATTGGTATTTGATTTCCAAAGTTTATAAATCAGAAGTAGATTCCGGTATTCT
>DDVI01000114.1:10535-31784 GCA_002345205.1 Bdellovibrionaceae bacterium UBA2316
GTGCCGGTCTGCTGTTCTATTTCCCGCAGAGAGTGGCCTTTTAAGTATAATTCGGCGAAGTTTTCATAAATACCGGCCTTTTCGGACTCGGGAAGTTCAATGATTACAGTAGGTTGCGTGTGTTCGCTTAATAGGTGAGACTGACTACCAATTTTCAAGCTGTTCGAACCAGCGTCATAAAAAAAGTTCGGTTTCAAATCTAAAATTTCAGCAGTTCTCGGGTTCCCATGAAAAACGGGGAGGGCCGAGGTGCGCCTTTTTTCTGGCGCTATATCTTTATTAATCCCATCACCATTCACGGCGGTTGGTAAAAAATGAGAGCCCGCTATGGCAAGCTCTCGTTTATAATGTTTTTCACCAACGTAAAAGAAAATCTCCACTTCATCATTTTTCACAATAATTTTATGCACTATTTTTTGAATGATCGCAGTTTTGACCACGGGATCATTCTCGCTTTCCAATAAATCAACAATAACCGCTTTAAACTCCTTAAAATCAGCCATTCCCACAGAGGTATTATCCATACTGTTTTTATTCTTTAATTCCCTTAAATCATTTTCTAAACCATCTTTTTGATTTGATAACCTTTCCATTTGGTCGAAGACATGCTTTGGGTTTACAGCCTTTGGTAAAAGCCCAAGCCTTTCTGACAATGCATCAAGCTGCATATTAATTTCATAGATCTTATTTTGTTTTCTCTCGATTTCTTGTTTGGGGGTATGAAGCTCGCTTTGAGTTTGAGCTTCTAATAAAATTTCTGTGAAAAACTCTGGAACCAATAAAAAATCTTTCACAGCTTTCCAAACAATAGGTTCTAGCTTTTCAGCTAAAACCCGCTGCGGATCACAGCGCTTTGATTTTTGATCGGTTACGTTTTCAATCTTAGCAGCCCAAGCATGATCATAATAAGCAATCTTTCCACCGTTACCATGAGCTGACTTTCCAGATAGTCTATGCCCACACTGACAATAAAGCTTTCCAGAGAGTAAATAAGGCCATCTAAGTGGTGAAGATTTTTTCCTTGATCGGTTATTTTTTAATATTTCACCGACACGAATAAAAATATCTTCATTTACAATTGGCTCCCACTGCGCTTTTACAGAATATTCTTTTCCCTGTTCTTTATAAGCTCTAATCCCTATATAAACAGGGTTAGTAAGCATTTTATAAAGACTTTCTAACATCACCACACCTGTTCTTGGTTGTCCTCCGCCTTCTTTTCTTCGAGTTAGCTGGATTTTTCTTTTATTTAAGGCTTTAGTAGCTGAAGACAAAGTGCCTTCAGCTAAAAAGGTTTTAAAGATTTCTCTAACAGTTTCCGCTTCGCTTTGAATTACCTCAAGCCTGCCGTCTTGTTTTCCACTAACTCTATAACCCAAAGGCACACTACCGCCATTATAAAGCCCACGCTTGGCTCTTGATAAGAAATTAGCTGATATCCTCTCTCCAATTTGTTTTCGTTCAAACTGAGCCAAATTTGCCATTAAAAACATAGAAAAACTTCCTACAGCAGTTGACGAATCAAATTGATCTTTTAAGGAATAAATCTGACATTCTAATTCATCTAACATTGCAACAAGATTAGCAAAATCCCTTATAGATCTTGTAAGTCTTGAAAGCTCGGTAATTAAAATCATATTTATTTTTTTACTACGTACATCATCCATCATTTTTTGAAATGCTGGCCTGTTGGTATCTTTAGCAGATATTCCAGCATCACAGTAAAATTCTTTAATTTCTCCAAAGTTTTCAAAAGCATTTTTGTGTTTTACAAATTCCCGCAAACGATGTTCTTGGGATTTGATAGATCCTTCGGGATTTCCAGCTTGCTCTTCAGTACTTACACGAACGTAAATTCCCATATTGTATTCAGATCTTATTTGATTAACTTTTTTCATAATAGCCCTTTCTTAAGCGGTTTTTGTACCATTACCGGGTCTTAAAAAAGGTTCAGTGGAAGAATTGGTGTTTTTTGGTTCATCTTGAACACTTACACGCTGGCGAATTCTTTTATATAAAACTTCGCCCACCTCTGCAAGTAATTGCTCAAAGCGTTCATCACTGACCTTTTCCTGATTGATTTTCAATTTATTAGGTTGCCATTTTCTTTTAGTTGACCTTTTAGCCATGAATTACACACCTTCCTTCAAAAAGGATTTGCAATATCTCTGGGTCTTGTTGGCTCTTGAATTGTCATCTCATTGTTATTGCTATCGGCAACAGTTAAACCGTTGTCGTCTTGGTTGGGTGTTTTCTGAACTACCTCAGTACTTAATGGTTGTGGTGTAACCTCAGACTTCTTTAAAGCAAGATCTAGTTCTGATCGCATCTGCTGGATTTCAAAACGAGTTTGTCGTTTAAATTCAGTCAAAGACTCTTCTAGCTTACTTTCAGATTCCAATAGCCTTGTTTCAATGTATTCCTTTAACTCAGTCCCGCGCTTCACCATGCGGTAGTATTTTAAAGAAAAATACCAAGCGGCATAGATCGCTAAAACGGCAAGGGCTAGTAATCCGGCAACCTGTGCCACATACCAAGCCATGGTGATAAAACTAGCAGCCATTTTTGCAATAGCACTGAACACCAAAGCTAGCTCTATAAAAAGAGCTTTTATAATCTTAACTAAAAAACCAAGCATTAGGACCGCCACCACAGCACCGCCAAAATACAAGGTTCCATTGTGGTCATCATTATGACTCATAGAAATTCCCCTTCTTTAATAAATAAAATAAATGATTTATTATTTCTTGTATGATTTTGTGTGACTTCAATATTGGTAATTATATTAATTTTGTTTTTGTATGTTTGATATATCCCTACAGTTAAAATAATTCCCCCCTTAACCCGTAGGGTGTTAATAACTTTTTTCAATTTCAATATTTGCACAAAACTTTGATTTTTGTGGGCTTTTATACTTTCCGAAGAAGGTATCAATTAAATTTCTTTGCCCTAAAGTTGCATCCATTTTGCCTAGGCTTTGCATAAGGTTTTCATGGACTTTGCGAATACTTAAATTAGCAAAAGAACCACTAAAAACTTTTGTACTCCAAATTTCTTTTTTAAACTCTTCAAGTCTAATAAACTGAAATTTGTTTTTCTTTGGATCATAACCATAGCATGAAGAAGTTATTTTTTTAATTCTCTCTGCTATCCAGTCATTACGAACTAACCAAAAAACCACCTGTACATCGGATAGTTGGTTATAATAATTAAAAGTTTCCTCGTAACGATCGGATTCTTTTAAATTCAGATCGACTTCGTAGCCAATGGCTGCGGACTTTAAACCATTCTTTAATAGTGTAATGCCATCAGGAACATGACCCTCTCCATTAACATAATTCTTTGGGAAATTATTTGCTCGAAGACTTGCTAACATTTGCTCTGTGAAAAACACTTTATCCCAGTTAGAAAGCCACAAATCTCCAAGTTGAAGGCAAGTTGCTAGAAAATCATGGGCTGGAGCGTGGGGTTTATAACGATATTGAGTAATATCATCTCTGTCCATCAAGACGATCTCAAAACCAAGTTGAGTTAGCGTTAGAACTTCTTGATCCAAATATTTACCACGAGGAAGTGGCATAATGTAGTTTTCAGCAATCAATTGTCTTATAGCTTTATACATCCACCAATCACTTTTATCAGGGTAGGCGACAAGCTTTAGCATTTTGGGACTAGCAACTTTCCAGGTCCAGAGAAAATCTAGAACGGAAATATCACTAGAGCTAAGTTTACGGTTAGAGGTACGTTTATATATTCTTTTAAGAACAGAAATACTTTTAGAGTGTTTTACTCTCATAAAAATGTCTCCTTAATAGTCTTAAATAAAAATTCAGACTATTTTAGATTTTAAATAATAAAATGTGACTCATTGTTGTTCCCAAATAAGGGAACCAGTTTATGTGACTAATGATTTAGAATTGGTGACTCTTTATAAAATAATATAAGTTTAGGTTTCAATTTATGGTTTTTAGACCATAAAACAGTAGCAAAGTAGTATAACTACAAGAAAATTAAAAGAGTAGATAAAAAATTAGGATTGTAAATTTTACAGAGTGAATTGGTTTTATCTGTAATATAGGGCTAAAAGGCTCTAATTTATGACTGGAGTATTAGAGATTATCAGCTTTAAGAGCTTTTGTCGTGTCGCTATAACATGAAAGGTAGTAATTATTGATCAAAAGAATCCGTTTGCTCAACTAAGTCGTTATTAAGTACAGCTTTTTTTCCTTCTTCAGCGTCGACTAATTTCAAATCCGTTCCATGCGCCAAAAACTTAAAAACGCCGATCTGTTGAATGAAATAAATTTTTCCAGCCTGAGTAGTTAGTTTAATAGATTTATCATTTGATGCGCGACTTGTAATTGTATACTGACCAGGTCTTAGCTCTACACGCATATAATGGCCTGACCTCATTTTTCCAATGTATCGACCATTTATTAAAATATCCATGGCCACGACAGAATTTACGATATTGTCCCTGTAGAAATATACTACTGCTAGCTCCGAACTAGGTTTAAAATTTTTCGCGACAGCGTCCCTTGACAAGGGGGCTTTTTCGATTGAAGCACATCCGACAAATAGAAATAATGTAAAAACTATTAACAATAATTTCATAAAGCCTCTTCTATTCTAGAGTAACGACATTTAGTCCTCGCGGCAATTTTAATTTCAATGG
The DNA here is from genome assembly GCA_002345205.1 of Bdellovibrionaceae bacterium UBA2316. GTDB lineage: Bacteria > Bdellovibrionota > Bdellovibrionia > Bdellovibrionales > Bdellovibrionaceae > UBA2316. Next base: position 15,211 of record DDVI01000114.1, read on the forward strand.
GACAGGCTCTTTGGTTGGAATTTTGATGATAAGATCCATTCTATTCAGCTTCCCAAGGCTTTATGAACGCATCAGATATAATTTCACACTTAGCTTCATCTACTTGTATCGTTGCCACCATATTTTCTTTTTTGGGAAGTATCATTAAAAAGGTGTATACATGAATTCCATTTTTCTTTCCACCGCCACCAGCAGTAAGAATTTTTTCCGCCTTACGAATAGCAGCCTCCTCTTTCACCCGCTTTAAAGCGGCAGAATGGGGATTACAGGCGATTGATAACGAAGTAAAAACTAACACAGATAAAATTGTTTTCATATTATTTACAGTAAAGAGGCTTTTCTAAATTTTCAATTTAATTCCTTATTCAAAACCATATCAAATTTTGTGTCCGCTTTTAGGATATGATGATCTTGGTCAGAAACTTGTAGAGTTGGGATTGGTTTCTTGATCTCACACCCTCCGCGTATTGATTATCAAGTCGTTCACAGTATTTGCATATTTAAGAATAGATCTCAGTCTAAAGAGAGAGATTTGATTAAAATGCCGAGGAGACGACAATGTGCCCCCGTAAAGTGCTTCTGTGTCTAACAGTTTTACACTTAACTATTCCGGCCTTAGCTGCGCCAGGTTTTTTATCAATTGATAATATCTCCGTTCCTAGACCAGTCCGCAAGGCGTCCGCCTCTGTTTTTAAGGTATCAAGTCAGGGGGGTGCGATCGATACTGTTATAAATATGCGAGATTCAGAAACGGTCATTGCTAAGTTGGATCAACTTAGTATTCAGAACAATTGGTGGGAGAAGCTTCAAATTGAACAGTGCAAGCGGGACGGAGTGGATATTTGTCCTTTATTTGCTCAAATGGGTGAGGGATCAACTTTTATACTTAATGACCAAGTTACATTATATACTAATCTTCATAATTTCTTCGAGGTACTCTCAGCACAAGTGAAAGTTGCGAAAACAAGTGATGCTTCAGGCATCAGAAAATTACTCGACAGCTTTCCTATGTTCTTTGGAGTAAGCGATGCAAATCAGAAACCCATCTTTGATCCAACGACAGAGCGAGCGCGCATTAAGTTTTTTAACTCTGATCCAGCTCTTTACGATGGAACAAAAAATTCAATGATAAATCCTCTTGGGAGACTGAGTGATATGGTAGAGTTAAAGGTTGAAAACAAGATTGATAGAGCCCCACTTCTTGTTTCTAAAGAAAAACCAAAGGTTGGCGACACAGCTTACATTGTTGGATTTCCAATGCAGACAAATAACCGCAGTGCAATTGGGGGACCTGATTCAGATGGCACTTCGATGTATGTTACTATTGGTAAGATCATGAGTGTTCAGACTTGGATGGAGAAATCTCAAATGCGAGTTTCCCCGTTGATCGAAAAAATGTTTGAAGAATATATGCTTTTTGGAGATTTTGATTGTGAACATGGTAATAGTGGCGGTCCGATCCTAAATGCTAAAGGTGAAGTCATCGCTATTATGGCGGGAATGTGGCTAGATAAGAGTCAGACTCCAAACACCCGAATTTGCGGTGGACTTAAGACATTTGATAAAGAGAAACTCAGAGAGTTGTGGAATGCACTAGGAAAAATTTCACGACTATAAATCCCTTCTTTAAAATTACATCACCGCTCAACAAGGTTCAGTCTAAAAAACTGAGCCTTTATTTTTTCTCTTAAAAGCAAGCTAAGCCGCTAACGATTGGATGATAGAAGAAATCGTTGATAGCTCGGGGTTAAACTCTTTTTTAGGATCAATCAAAGTATATAGCGTTCGTCTACTGATACCTGCTTTTTTAACAAACTTAACTTTATTAATCGTCATTAAGTGCGCAGCTAAAACTTCACGAAAAGATTCAAGGTCTCCGCTACGAATACATTCAAGTAAAGTATCTACAACCAGTTTTGAATCTTTTAATTCTTTACTTGTGAAGGGTGCGTGTTCCTTCAAGGACTTCGTCCCTGATTTTTTTTGCTTTTTTGATGTCGCGATTTTGTCCATTTTTATTTCCTCCGTAAAGAGCTACGATAACAGTTGAACCTCACATAAACGTATAAACTCGAGTTCCATTGAGCCACTTAAGCTCAATAAGACCTTCAAAGCGCTTGTGATTACCAAAGTGACCCAGCGAAATTAAATCAATACGTGATAAGATGATAGTTCTTAGCTTCGGTGACTGAGTGTTCAGCCAGTCATTAAATTCATCTGTTTTAAGAATTGAATACTTTGTCATATACGCTACCTACAATTGTGCATTATAATGCACAATCTGTCAAGGGTTAAACGACCGCCTGTAAGTCTTTAGTTTTTATGAGCTTTAAAACTTCCAAAACAGACCTCGATTCTAGCCCACAGGCTGAAACTTCTTCACAGCAGCCGAAATCGTGGCTCGCCTGATTTTATACAGACGGGCTATTTCAACCTGTGATAAACCTTGAACCCAATAAAGTCTTGCCAGCTCCTCTAGGTTTGGTTTTTCTTTCTTCCACTGAACCTTGTAAGCTCGTCCTATGCTCAACTCGGTTGGTTTGAGTATATTAACTTCGCGTCTACCAATTTTATCGTTACCTGAACTTCTGATCGAGGAGTTCTGGTTTTCTCCAACAGCACATTTTAAATTCTCACCCGCAGCCTCGGCTGCCGAATCAGGGACCGTACCTGAGGACGTCGCACGTCTTCTTTCATTCGCATTGGGAGCTGGGCGTTTTCGACGACCAAATGAAATAATGTTAGACTCATCATTTGAGTTTTCGCCTTGTGGCTCCATTTTAAGAGAAAAATCCCGATCTTCAGAGTTCGTCCAGAACGTAATTAAAAGCTCTGTTTGGGTCACGACGATCTCTTTTATAGTTCGTCGTAATAGTCGCTTACGCATGGCTGGCGTCGCTTTAGCCCAGCCCTGCATACACCATCGGATTTGATTTTCTACGAACAGAGTTTGCTCTTTAAAAGTAAACGGGTCACTGGCTTTTGGATCAAGGGTTGATAAGTATTTCTCAAGGTCTTGCTTTTGTTTCGCAAGACGATTGAGTTCATCACTCGCCAACTTCAGAGCATCTTCGCTTAATTGCATTCTAGATTGGTTTGTCCAAATCGAGGTAATGCGATTTTGAATGTCCTTAAGCTCTTTTTGTGTTCGATCAAATTCCGCAGCGCCGCCCTTTGTGTTGCTATCTGATTGTGATTTTAGAGTTTTTTCTAGATCATCAAAATACCCTTTAGTCACTAAAGCCGATGACCTGCCCCCCCCAAGAGTTGATCCAGGTCCAATCGGACTGGTATAAACCAAAAAAGGGAGAAGAAAATATGGCAAGAGTGAATTATACACCCGAGCAGTCAGTGATGAAGATGCGCGAGATCGACGTTTTAATTGGGCAAGGTAAAGGCACCATAGAGGCTTGTAAACAAGCCCAAGTGAGTAAAGATACCTACTATCGCTGGCGTAAAGAGTTTGGTGGGATGCAAATTGATCAAGTGAAAAAGTTAAAAGATCTGGAAAAAGAAAATGCTAGGCTTAAAAAACTGGTAGCAGATCAAGCTTTGGATCTTTCGATATTAAAGGAAGTAGCTAAGGGAAACTTTTAAGCCCTACAAGACGAAAGCTTGCACTTGAAAATGTTATTAAAATTTTCAATGTATCAGAGCGCACAGCTTGTAGGGTTATCGGCCACAATAGATCCACACAAAGATATGTTTTAAAATCTAATGAGTTCAATGAAAAACTCACTGATCGAATCATTGAACTTGCAAGTCAGTATGGAAGATACGGCTATAGAACAATCACAGATTTATTGACCAACGAGGGTTGGAGAATCAATAAAAAAAGAGTTGAAAGAATCTGGCGTGTTGAGGGTTTAAAAGTTCCTTACAAGCAACCTAAAAGATCAAGGCTGTGGTTAAATGATGGATCCTGCATAAGGCTTCGGCCAGAGTATAAAGATCATGTGTGGAGTTATGATTTTGTATTTGAAAGAACTCATGATGGAAGAAGTTTTAAGATGCTCAACATAATTGATGAGTTTACGAGGGAATCATTGATGATCAAGGTGAAAAGAAAATTAAATTCAATTAATGTATTAGAGTCATTATCAGAGCTCTTTTTAACAAGAGGAATTCCGAAATATATTCGTTCAGATAATGGATCAGAATTTGTTGCAAAAGCGTTAAGAAGTTGGCTTACAAAACTAGAAGTTGAAACATTGTATATTGAACCAGGAAGTTTGTGGGAAAATGGATATGTGGAATCATTCAATGGAAAGATGCGGGATCAGTTTTTAAACGGAGAAATATTTTACACATTAAAAGAAGCACAAGTATTAATCGAAATGTGGAGAAAACATTATAACCAAGTTAGACCACACAGCAGTTTAAATGGAAGACCACCAGCTCCGTTAACAATTACAATGAAGGAAAAACAAGTTGCTTAAACAAATTCAGTCCGATAAGAGGCGGACTAACTCGTAGGGGCAGGTCAGCCATGCTAAATGAGGTCTGATCCCCGAGTTTTCCCGAAAGACGTCAAATGAGTTTTGATTGCAAGTATTACTTCAGTCTAGGACTGTTTATAAATAAAGCAATCGATTTTAGTTAAGTTTTCCAAAAGGTATTCCGATTATTGGTGTGAAAATCACTTCAATGAAAGGAATCACTATGACAAAAACTTTATTGGCCGCTGTCGTAATTTTCTATTCTTCAGGTGTTCTATACGCACAGGAACATTGTACTAAGGAAAATAAAAAATCTTTATGTGCGGAAACCGTAGTTAAAGAAAAAGTTGAATGGGCTTGTAAATTGGTTTCGGAAAAAGGTGATAGCGCGCTCTCTGAAATAAAAAAAATGCGTTTCGATTGTTGTGGCGAACCCAATTATGTATGGATAAACGATATGGGACCCAAAATGATAATGCATCCTATTAAACCACAGTTGGATGGTACAGATCTTAGCAAGAACGCAGATCCTGCAGGAAAATTGCTTTTTGTTGAATTTGTTAAAGCTGTTAAATCTAAACCTGACGGATCTTGGGTGGACTACAAATGGACGAAGCTGGGTGAAGCTGATCCTACCCCAAAGAAGTCTTGGGTTAAAGGATGCGTACCCAAAGGAAAAACAGAACAATGGGTAGTTGGTTCAGGTACATGGTATTAGACACTTCGTTGTTAATGAAGGAAGCATATGGACATTTTTAAATCTCTTTCAATGCGTAGTAAGCTGATAACGCTAACAATTAGCAGTGTGGTGCTTTCATCTACCATATTGATTTTTGCATTGGAAAGAATATCCGAGTCCGCTTTAACAAATCAAATAGTGTCTAATTTAACAGCGTTGGTATCTTCCAAATCCTCTGAAGTAGAATTAACAATGCAAACACTCTCGAAACAAGTCGAAAGTCTTTCGAACTCAAAGTTCGTCCAGGATGCACTAGTTTCATATGAAAGCGTTGCTTACGGCACAGGACTTGATCTTGATAGTGATGCAGATATTTCCAAAAGCCCCTATTTCAAAACGATTGAAGTGAAGTACAAAGAAAGCTTAGAAGACAGTCTTCAGGCGCTGCCTCTGGAATCCTTTGCCCTAGTATTAAACGGGGGGTTTGTTGTTTCAGAGACTGGACGGTCTGGCCTATTAGGTAAAAATTTATTAAATGGAACACTTAATAAGACAAATCTTTCTACATGCTTTAAATCCGCTCTGAAAAATAACTCGCACTTTTCGGAGTTAACTTCAATTGATGGATACAGCGGTTTTTTTATCTGTAGGAAAATTACTTCAAAATACGATAGAGATGGATACCAAAAAAATTCACTTATGGGTGTTCTTGTTGCTACAATAAAGTGGTCGTTACTTTCGCAGCTAGCACAATTTGATAAAGGAATGGGCCAAACCGGCCAAATATTTGTAACTGACGGAACCACGTTAATTTCACCGCCAAGAGAACTAAAAGATGTCCCCAGTCTTGCTGAGTTAAAAAATAAGGAAATTAACTTTTCTTTGGAATATCCTGATAAAGCTACCTATGGCTTGGGGAAAGGGTTCAAAAACGAGGACATAATTTTTGTTTACAGTAACATAAAGCCTAGTGAGAATAATAACTGGAAAATGATTGGTCAAATTTCTAGAGAAGAAGCTTTTTCTAGTATTTACTCACTAGTAAAGTGGTCTTTAATTTTATTGGCTGTAGGCCTCTTAATTACTTCAGCTGTAAGTTTTTTAATTATAAATTCAATTTCCCGAAATTTTTCAGTTGCAAATATAAAGGTTAGTCATTCATCCGAAGACGTTTCCATAGCAATGAATGAAGTTTCTGAAATAAGTACCAAAATTTCAGAAAGTACCCACCAGCAATCTTCAGCACTAGAAGAAACCGCATCAGCAATGGAAGAAATTAATTCAATGGTTAATCGGACTTTGGAACTTTCTAAATCAAGTGCTGACAATAGCCTAATCTGCTCAAATAGAGCGAACGAGGGTTCTCAGAGGATGGATGATCTAGTTTTAACTGTTGCAAAAATGGGAAACTCAACCGACCATTCGCTACTTCAAATCAAATCAAAAAGTGGCGGTGCCTTAAACGAAGCTCTTCAGGCCTTTATAACAATAGAATCAAAAACAAAGGTAATAAACGAAATTGCGTTTCAAACAAAATTACTTTCTTTCAATGCATCTGTTGAGGCGGCTCGAGCGGGAGAGCATGGAAAAGGTTTTTCAGTTGTTGCAGAAGAGGTTGGCCAGTTGGCAATGTCTGTAAACAAATCAGCAAAAGAAATTGACGATTTCTTGAGTACAACAAGTTCAAAACTTAAAGAAGTCATAGATTCTTCGCTGTCCGAGATAGACCATTCTATAATCTCCACTAGAGAGCATGTTAAAATTAGTAAAAGCGCGGCTGAAAGTGGTTTAAGTTTTTTTAAAGAACTCAGCGATATAGTGCAGACGATTCAATCGGAATCGTCTGCAGTGTTTTCTGCCGCTGAGGAGCAAGCAAAAGGAATTTCGGAAGTAAATAAAGCGGTTTCTGAAATTACTCAAAGCAATTATGAAAATTCTTTACAGGTAAATAAACTTCAATCCCTAACGGCAAATATGAAGAACACTTCCGAAAATCTAGCAGAGGCATCGGGTAACATGAGTAACCTATTAAAAGGCGTAGCCAAAAAAAATCCAGCCTCATTCGATAATAAGGTTATTTCAAATGAGGCTGTTGAGGAAAATGTAATTATTAAAGCGTCTTAAACTTAAATGGAAAAATTATTTCAGAAAGTCATGAACTAGCCTAAGACCAGCAATAATTTTTTGTTCTGATTGGCTATCACCGACTGACCCTTTAGTTGTTTTATTTGAGAATGCTAAGTGATATCTAAATTTTGTATCACTATATGGGTAGTATTCTGTAGAAATTCCTACTTGGTTATATTTCACTTCATCAAAACTAGGAGTTGCTCCGGGTGAGGTAGAAATTTTATCAGAAGACAAGTCTCCTTTGAAAATTATTTGAAACGCTTGAGAATACTTATATCTCAAAGAAACAACGATACTTGACAGCTCTTTTGATGAGTTTGCAATCCACACTTTATAGTTTTTTTGATTTACCAAATAGTCTAGATCCAAATCGAAATCACTCAACATTATTTTACTTCCGACTGACAAATATGTACGCTTTTCTGTATTTTCTGACTCAGCATCCGTATGAAATGAAAGGATTGGTTGCAATTTTTTTTCTAAAAAACTTCCAAGATACGATAATCCAATCATGTTTCTAGATTGCCCAGTCGTATCGTCAGAGGTTGTGTTGGCGACCAATAACTCTATTTTTTGATCTTCAAACTGACCGCCCAATATAGCGCCGACAGGCCAAAGTGACGTCAATGGCCTACTCAGGATTTCCCCTCCACTTATTGATGTAAAATAGTAATCACCCGGATTCACGATTGCCTCTCGTCCACCAATAAGAGCTATGACTTTTCCCGCATTGAAATAAACATTTGAATTTAATTGATGGCTTAAAAATGCATAATCAACATATTTGGAGAACTTGGCCTCTGAATTTGGTGCATCACTAGCGCTAAGTAAATTTAACCTTATTTTACCGGAAAGCTCGTCGTTTACCTTAGACTGAAAAAGTAGCCTAAGCCTGGCACCTTGGAACGAAGATGAATTTTTACCTCCCGCTGCCAATGCGGCTTCGTTATAAGTAGATCCGATGCTGTCAAACCTAGAATCAACTATAATTCCTTCGGCAAATATTTTCGAACAGAAAAGCAATATAAACGCGCCAAAAACTATCTTATTTTTCATTGTAAATTCACTCCTACACTTTTGGAAGTAAACGTATTTCAAGTATTGTAATCGCAGCTCTTCACGTACGCAATTTTAATAAATATACAATCTAGTATCGAATTACGTCGTAGTTAGATTAACGTTAGTCTAGTTTAGCTTGTTTTGCAGACGGATCAATTGGTTCCAATTTAAAAATAATAATACTATTGTTCAGTCAAAAATGATAATTCGACAAAAATAAAAATGTTCAAATTTTGGTGGTTAGCTTAGGCCTTCTGCTGAACCGCGAGTTCAATTCGAAACAGAATACTGTAGCGAGAAGAGATTTCAAATTACAGCGTTAAAGCGGACTCTTGCTCTCCGGTTTTCTGTTTGCAAAATTCTGACCGTTCCAGTGGTGTGACTTGTCACCCAAAATGCAACTTTTACTTGTTTTAAATTTTTAAAATGCTTGTAAATTTTATTTTTGCATTTACCGTAAAAAATCAATGTTTAAAGTTAAATTTTTAGCCCATTCAAGCTAGAAGAAACTATTTCTCCTTTTGAAAGAATCGTGGAGTGCCTCATGCTGAAGAGCGTGATTCATAAATAGTTTTAGCTTGGGCATGCAGAATCCATTTCTGTAGACAGTCAAGATTCTCCGTAACTGCGAATGACAGTACAACCGCCACAACCCACGTCATCAATTTATCTAAGTTCATACTTTCCTCCACTTTTTAGAATTACCGACTTGTTTTCAAATCGGTTAATAATTTTAACAATTGAATTTCGATTCCATTTTTGTGCGCATCGCGGCCGTATTTTTTTCGCATTAAGGTTGTCAGAAATTCGATTCGGGTTAGTCCCAGTTTTCCATAGCTCATGAATTAGTTGGAGATTTACAAACTCTTTCGGATCGGGAATCACTTGGCCCTGAAAGAAACAGAAACCAAAATAGGGTGCCGCATTTGTCTTGGTCGAATCTCGTATGGCGGTTGAAAAAGGTGCAGGAATACTAGATCTGATTCGCACGCCAGCCCTTACCAGAGCAGATCTTATAGTCGTTTTTGGCTTTCCAGTCTGCTTTGCTATATCTGATAAAGATAAGCCGTTAGTGTATAGATCGACTAAATTTTCAAAAACTCGTTGCTTCTCTGCACCGGAAAACGTAGTCTTTCTATGAACTTGTGAAAGTTCAGGTAAGGAGTGATTCCCCCTACCAATTTTACCGAAGGTAAATCTTTGGTTTACTCGCCTTCAGCGAGATTCTGGAGTGCTAGAATTCTGGCATTCTGTTTTGCACTCCATTTATTAAAAAATTCATTCAAATGGCTGAACGTCGTTGTCCAGCCATTTGCTATTGTGGGTATCAAATTAGTCTGCGGAGTGACGGTAGATCTGAATTTTTGCATCTTTATCAGATGTGATATTTTTATATCCCATGTTTTCTAAATCGGCTTGCACAGCTTCTCGTGTAACTAATTTTGCAAGTTTCGATTTAGTAGAGTCGGATGGGCAGGTTACGTAGATATTATGAAGCAGCACAGTTTTTCCATCAATTCCAGATTTTTGAGAATTAAACAGTTCAGTTACGCAATAACGAGCATCGGGTCTTTCAGAGCTATCAATAAAGAATGTTAATCTTTTATCAAATTTTTTTTCAGTTAATCCTTCGGATACGGCCCATTTTTTAGCTTCAGGATACGCACCTTTTCCCAAGCCCAATGGGCCAGTGATTGCAGAAAAAGATTTTGATGAGCCATCAGAACAAGAGACTTTGTATTCGCTCATGCAAATAGGGGCGATGCCACATGTTAGGTTTTCAGACGTCGTGCAGACACGAGCCTGTACTAAACTTGTAAACAGAACAAAAGAAGACAAAGTAGCTAATTTCATAGGAACTCCTATAGTTTTGGGTTGATCATTTTAGCCTTAACTTCAGCAATACTTAATCCAGGCAGGGATCAATCTAATTTTAATAGAAGAAATTGATTGTCTAGTTGAACTTTAATAGGGACGGTAACAGTCACTTTTGTATATGCTCGCTTTGGTAATTACCAACATGATCACTAGAACCAAATCATTAACTATTGCCGGTCACTCTGTGGGAGTGACTTTACAGTCAGCCTTCCAGGTTAACATATAGCCCATAGAGACGGTTTCGAGCCAATGTTTGGTTTCTTCGAATTTTAATAGCGGCGCCAGATCGTGTCGGTCAGAAAATAAAATAGCGCCAGATTTTAAACTCAGAGATTGAAGGAATTTACCGTTATATAAGATCTGCCCTTCAAGATGTGAATCCGAAATTTTTGTTAATATAACTTTCTCAATGGAATTTGAATTCTTTAAAACTAATTCATTGTCTTTTAAAGTTCCTTCAAGTTGTATAGGGGTAATGAAGTTGTTTTCCGTACCACAGCCAAAGTTTTGCCTCACATAGTAGCCAAGAAATCTATCGCCAGACTGCCACAGCCACAACTGAACGGGTTCAATGTATTTGTCGGTAATTTTAAATTGCGAAAACGCTCCACTGTAAATCACGTCTTCTTTTGAGCCTGGCGATTTTTGGCGAAAAGGCGGCGGGGTTCTGACAAAAGTCGCCGGCTTCACGTAGGGTTTTTTTTGACCGTTTAAAATTACCCATAGAGTGAATGTAAAGCGATCGGCCTGAATATCAGAAAATTGTCCTTCTTCCTGGGAACCGCCTAAAGAATGAAGGTCTATGGTTGCTGGAAAATTCCGCTGGGACAACGGAATTTTCGCTTCACCTCGAATGCATTCGGTATTGGAACTACAATGAAAATAGAGCCAAAGATGCCCTTTTGAATTAATAATCATGCGAGTAGCCCATTCATTGGGAGCCGCCTGAAAGTGACCAGCGATTGGATTTTCTGAGGCATCAATGGAGCCAAAAAATTTAGAAAAATTATTTTGATTTTTAAATTGAGCCTCAAAAAGAAGTGAAGGAATAGTCTGAATCTTGTTTGCGTCAGATTGAATTTTTAAAAAATTAGAGGCAAAGAAACCCAGTTTCGAGGCTGAAATCAGAATAAGTAAAAGGCAAGCCGTGATAACCGCTTTGGACTTTAATTGTTTCCAAATTTTAAGAAAATAGAAACCTGTAAAAAAATAAAAAATAGAAAGAATCGGAATCAAGAAAAGTAAATCCAGCCTAATTGGGTTTATAACCTGTCGTGACCAAATAAACTCGACATATAGAAAATAAGAACACAGAAAAAACGATATAACTGAAAAGACACTTAGCTTTAAAGCGAGTGGTCGATTGGTGCGAATTGAATATGTGATTAAACCCAGAGGATTCCATGCAAAAAACAAAGACACGTTTAAAAAAAAGTAAGCGACATTTAAAAAGCCCTGTAGATAGTTTAAATTATGAGAACGAGTTTCTTTTGGGAGTGCAGTTAATTTTTTTTATTAACCTTTTCAACAGGTTTTGCGCTGGATGTATAGCGACTGATAATGTCCGAATACACCTTGTTTTTACGAATAATCTTAAGTCCATTGTTAAATGCATCACGCATTTCGGCGGTTTTAAACATAATTCTATAGGATGTCGTGGTGAACAGGTCGTGAATAGCAATTTCCTCATTTAACTGAAGGTCTTCTTTTAATTTCCTTTGGTAGTATTTGATTACCAAAATATCTCCGATAATGACATCCACTCGTTTGCGTAGTAGCTGTTCAACTTGTAAATTTTGTTCCGCGACTTCAGTGTATTTTTGATTTTTAGCTGCGATGGTTTTAAATTTGTCGCCTAAAACGTTCTTGGCAGTTTGGAATGCCCCAATACTTAAATTAGCTAGATCATCCAAAGATTGAATTTTTAAATTCTTACTTTTTAAAGATGCTGCGACATTGTAATAATCAATATATGAATCTGACGGATATCCATCTAGCGAATGTTCGAGTTTGTTAATAACGCCGTCTACTTTTCCTGATTTGAATGAATTTTCGGCACGGTTCATAGGAACAAATATAGGTTTAAAACCAGTTCCCACCGCTTTGAAAGCTTCTCGGATAATATCGCATTCGAGGCCGCTAGCATCGTCTTCAAAAATATACGGTGGTTTGGACAGAGCCATGGCAATCTGGGCTTCTTTTGAAAAAGCGAGCGTACCCGTCAGTAGTAATAATAAACATACTTTTATAGGCATACTTAACAGCCTAACAATTGAATTTCATGATAGCAAAATCCAAAGTCTATGGCGCTGGACGCTGCATAATATTTTGACAGAAATTTCTTTGGGCGCCAAAAAGAGGCCTAACAGTCTGAAATTTAAGCGTTTTGGTTTAATAAGGCCGGGCTAAATTCGTATAGAATGGCCTGTGTGTGGGCACATCTTTTGGAATAGGTAATCAGCTATGACGTTGAAAGTAGTTTTAGCTGTTGCTGTTTTTAGTTTGTGGTCCCAGGCTCAGTCTATTTGCCATCATTTCTATGGCTCTAAAAAAAGCTCCGTAGAGCAAGGAATTGTTCGAGAGAGTCATTTTAAAAACCTCAAGAATTCTGAATATGATGTATTGATTATCGGCGGCGGAAGCGCAGGATTGGGTTCTGCATTGGATGCCTCGACTCGTGGATTAAAAACTATCTTGGTCGAAGCCGATGATTTCGCATCTGAAACGTCCAGTAAGTCTACCAAACTGCTTCATGGAGGCGTTCGTTATCTTGAACAGTTATGGAATAAACTTCTTACCCAACGGGAATGGGATCAGACTCTGTATAACCTTATCACCGATGCGCTGAAAGAGCGTAAGACGGTTATTAAAAATTCTCCAAATTTAGCGCAACCACTGGCACTTTTGACCCCGATTTATAGCTGGCCGGAAGTTCCTTACTATTGGGCGGGATTAAAAATTTACGATTTGTTTGCTGGAAAAAAAGGAAAGCTTCCTGGCAGCCATTTCCTGTCGGCTCAGAAAATTAAAGAAATCTACCCTCAGATAAATACTAAGGGATTAAAAGGCGGCGTTGTTTATTACGATGGTCAGTTTAATGATACGCGTTTGGCAATCAGTCTGGCTCATACAGCATCTTCACAAGGAGCCACACTACTAAATCACACTCGTGTTGTAGGTTTTGAAAAAGACAATGATCAGATTGTTGGGGCCGTTGTTAAAGATATGCTGACGGGCCAGGTTCACACAGTGCGTGCCAAAGTAGTTTTGAATGCAACGGGGCCATTTGCAGATAAGCTGCGACAGATGGATGATCCATCGGTACCCGCAATGATTTCTGGGGCGAGTGGTACGCATTTAGTTTTAGATAAACAATTCGCTTTGCCTGAGGCAGGAATGTTGATTCCAAAAACATCTGATGGACGCGTATTGTTTGTTCTTCCCTGGGAAGGTAAAACTTTGATTGGAACGACTGATAGTAAAACAGACGTTGTTGAAAAACCTAAAACAACGGAAGAAGATATTAGTTATTTAATTAAAGAAGTCGCGCAGTATCTAAGCCAACCGATTTCCCGCGAAGATGTAAAATCCTATTGGACAGGTATTCGTCCACTAGTATCAGATCCAAACGCCGCGGATACGGCCCAGTTAGCTAGGGACCATGTTATCAACCGCAATCAAAAAACGGGTCTGATCACGCTTACTGGTGGAAAGTGGACTACGTACCGAGTAATGGGTGAGCACGCTATTGATCAAGTGATGGTGCAATTAGGCCGAAATCCAAAAATTGAATCCTCAAAGACCGAGAATTTTAAACTAGCGGGAACAGATAATTGGCAATTTGAAAATTATAGATTGTTGATGCAAAAGTATAAGTTACCTGAAGATATTGCGATTTATCTGAATCGTATTTATGCCGGCGATGTATCGAAGCTTCTTGAGTTATATCCTGGTGCTCATAACCGCATGGCTGATGGGCTTCCGTTTATTTGGGCTGAAATTCACTATGCCGTTCAATTTGAGTCCGCCAGGTCTATCACTGACGTACTCGCGCGTAGAGTGCGAATTGCTACTTTGGATAAAAGCGTAGCGAAAGCCGTGTTAGAGCGCGTGAGCCATATTATGGCGATTGAGCTCCATTGGTCAGAAGATACCCGGGTCTTGAATTTAGATCAAGCTCGCACTGAATTTCAGCTGAACTAAAATTCTTTTAAAGAATACCTTTCTGAGACGAAGCCTGCGTTTCATATAGGGATTTGTTTAAAGTCAGTTCATATTTCATTACAAAGTGCCGATTAGTTAGACATGAAAATGAACATTAGAGGATTTTTTGTTTATTTCTTATCTGGTTTGGCATTTTTAATCTCGGGCTGCGTGATGGATTCGCGCATCTCAAGTTTGAGTGAAGTCACGGCTCAGATTAATGAAAATGTTGTTGTTAAAGTTGAGGGTAGTATTCAGACCGTAGTTCTTACAGAAGGTTTAACTACGAATGTAAACTTCACCTTAAGTCGTCCTCTGAGCCAAGACCTTCTTTTAAAATACGAACTCGTATCCTCTAGGGGAGACCAAAATTCTGATTTATTAAGTACTTCGGGAACAGTTACGATTCCAGCGGGATTCGCAGGCTTTACATTTGGTATTCAAGCATTAAGTGACGGCATATATGATGGCGACGAAAGCTTTGATTTAATATTTACTCCTCTCACTGTGGGACTCGGTTTGGAAAAACAAACACTACCAGTTAGAATTATAGATAATGATTTGCCTCCAATGATATCTATGATGGCCTCGACTGCACTTGTATTAGAAAGCGTGGGGACAAGTACAATTACTGTTCAGTTAAATCGCGCATCTCAGAAACCAATTTCTGTGGCCTATAACTTTGCTGAAGGGACGGCGCTAGGCGCTGGCATTGATTATAGCGGTGTAAACGGCACGGTTTCATTTGCGGCCGGTGAAACTTTGAAAACAATTCCATATACTGTTATTAATGATTCAACAAATGAAGTTTCTGAATCGTTGACTGTTTCCTTGGGCGCTATCACTGGCGATGCTTCTTTAGGATCAATTGGAACCACAGTTGTGACAATCACGGACAACGATGCGGCTCCGACTCTATCTATTAACTCGCCGTCAATTAGCGAAGGTACCGGTGCGGGCACGACGACTTTAATATTTACCGTTACATTGAGCGCGGCAAGTGGCCAAACCATCACCGCCAATTATGCAACGGCCAGCGGTACGGCCACATCCGGCACAGATTTCACGGCCGCGAATGGTACTTTAATTTTTAGTCCTGGCGAGACCAGTAAAACTATAACTGTGACGATCACTCGCGAATCATTAAGCGAAAGTGCAGAGACATTTACAGTCACATTAAGTGGTGCAACAAATATAACGACATCGGGATCGACTCTTGTGGGGACCGGAACAATTTCCGATGACGATACTTTACCTACGCTAAGTATTTCGAGCGCCACAATTAACGAAGCGGTTGGTACTGCTTCACGAACAGTAACATTGAGTGCGGCTAGTGGACAGACAGTAGCGTTCAGTTGGGCTACTGCTGATGGTACCGCGACTAGTTCAGCTGACTACACGTCGTCATCCGGTATTGTAACAATTGCGGCGGGTACGATATCAACGACCATTTCTGTGCCAATTTTTGACGACTCAGTAAGTGAATCTACTGAGACATTTACAATAACATTAAGTAGTCCAAGCAATGCGACTATTGCGTCGGGCACGGCAACACTATCAATCGCCGATAATGATGTTGTATGGCTGGGAAGCTCTGGGGATGGCAAATGGTCGACGCCTTCTAATTGGTCGAAAGGAAGTGTTCCTACATCAAGTGATGTCGTAACATTCGATAATACGTGTGCGACCAACTGTAACGCTAGTATCGATATTGCGGCTGATGTGGCGGGATTAAATTTGCTAGGCACATACTCGGGCACGATTACTCAAACCACTCATGCGCTGACGGTTCGTAGTAAAGGTTTTACTATGGCGAGCGGAATATTTTCCGGAGGATCGGCCGGTATTGCAGTTGTGGGTACAGCGTTGACTATAACTGGTGGCACGTTCACGTCCACCACGGGAACATTACAAATTATAAACCCTGCGGTGGGATACAATACCGGGAATGCACTTGTCGTAAGCGTAGCAAATAGTTTCAATCATAATAGTGGACTTATTTGGTTCAACTTTGGTTCCAGCAATTATCCAACGGGCCTGGTAAATGTTGCATCTGGAAATTCTTTTAATAACGTACTTCTTCGTTGTACGTCGTGTACTGATGATATGGTTTTATCTTCGGAAGGAACCGCGGTGACGCCAACAATTTTAGGAACGTTTACTTTAAGAACTGGCCCCTCAGCCTG
>DDVI01000121.1:0-13838 GCA_002345205.1 Bdellovibrionaceae bacterium UBA2316
CTATGCTGCGGCCTGATTAATATCCTACGTGATGATTTGGGATCGATTTAACTTAAACTTGAATTTGAATACGGTCGACATTCGCGCCGACCGTTTTGACCTTAAAGATGGATATAACGCATTTTTGGATTTGTACTGGCGTTATTAGTCTACTGGACACGAGTAAGAACTTACTGAAACTCGCGTTCCTGTTGGCAACTTCTTATTGAATTTAATTACATTACCTACTAATTCGTGTTGGATAGATGAATCAGAAGTAGAAACTGTAATATTCAAACCTTCGGGATTCGAACATTTGATGGCGTAACTATCTACGATTGGTCCAACCACATTATCGAAAATCTCTGTTAATTGGCCAGCATAATCGTTCAAACAGATATCACCTAGAACCATCTTAACTGGTGATAAGCCTTTTTGCGAACGTTCAGCATTCATGATCGATAGCGCTTCTTTTCTAGCATTGTTGTATTCAGTTCCATAAGAACCGCTCACGATACCTGACATCTGTTGGTTCTGAATTGGTAAGCAATAGGCATCCGCAGTGATAATTGGGTGGATTCCGAAATTTTTGCTTGGGTATGTAGAACGAATCACGGCTGCTAAATTTTTTCCTTTGTCCATTTCTTCTAAAGCGTACTGGCCACCTTGTAGATACAATTGGCTGCGTTCGTCTTCATCGGATAAAAAGATAATATGGAAGTCGGCATCGTCACGTAAGAAACCATCTGGGTTATTTTTAGTAACTAAATGAGCTGCGTAAATTCCGCGTTCGTCACCAGATGGACAGTTGTTGTAGTACTCCGTAGAGTAGTTACCATCATTCACAGACTTACCACCGTTTGTCCAATTTCTAATGAATGTTTCACATGTTAGCGTTTCTTTTCTTTCGATCGCCGTTTTAAAGATCGCCGTTTTAGTTGCGATATCGCCGTCTTCTTTAGATAAGTATTTTTTGCCTGTTGAAAGCGCGATTAATTTACCGTCTTGAAGGGCACCATTACCGTTAATGGCACGTGCTGCATTTTGAGAACTAGAAATATCCGTTGTCGTGAATGCAATTCGGTAGTTAACACCTTTGTTTTCCAAATTTTGGATAAATTGGTTGAAACGCGCTGACATACGATTTTGTTCGAATGACATAGACGCGGAGTTATCATTAACGATTAGAACGTCAACTTTACCACCATCGACCGTGTAGTCCTGTGCTGGATAAACGGCTTTACCATTTTGAATGATACATGATCCATCCTTCTGACAATCATAGTTCTGCGAGAACTTAACGCCAGAACATGCTCCTAAGAAGTAGGACATCATCGCAAATAAAATTAGTGGTTTAAATGAAAAGCGCATTTTATCTCCTACTTTGAGGAAATCCAAAACCCCGGCCAAGAAAAAGGCACACGTAGGACGCATTAATTTGACTTCATCTTGAAGGAGACAATTTGAGTTCTGTGAGTGTCTAGACTTTATACAGTCTCAAAATGAGATCGCGCTATCCAATCAGCTTAATTGGAAACTTCCTGCCTTTGATTTTTGATTCGCGCAGTTTCTTCAGCACCGATGGTGCTTGGTTCGCGTTAACGGCTACGAACGAATGATGATCTTTAACTTCAATCTTTCCTACATCCGCGGCTTTTAGGCCGATTAAGGGATTCGTCAGGGCCCCTAGGATATCGCCAGGTCTTAATTTATCTTTCCGGCCCGCACCGATTGAAATCGTTTGCATGGCGGCTACACTGTGGCTGGAGGCTATGTTATATTGATGTTTGAAGCCAAGCTTAGGCTTTTGAAATTTACCTTTCGTCGCCTGTTCCAGTTCCAAAATTTTCAGTGTCTCATTTGGCTTTGCCAGCAACACGGTAATCCCCGACTTCCCAGCCCGTCCCGTACGACCAATGCGATGAACATACGTTTCCGTTTGTTGTGGAAAATCAAAATTCACAACGAGTTCCAAATTTTCGATATCAAGTCCGCGGGCAGCCACGTCGGTCGCAATTAAAATACGATACGAACCGTTGCGGAAAAGTGAAACGACGCGATCACGATCCCTTTGCTCTAGATCACCGTGAAGCGCACCACACGGCACACCCTGTTCTGTAAATTTGGCAACGATGTCGTTTACAGTCGCTTTTTGATTACAGAATACAAGAGTTGAGTCCGTCGGATGCTGCTGAAGGACACGCATTAGCATTCCGACTTTGTCGTCGCTGTCTTCGTACTCATATAAGATTTGATCAATTGTAATGGCGCCATCGCCAGTGCCTTCAATTTGGATTTCGACAGGTTTTTTTTGATATTTGCGACTAATTGATTTTAGCGTTTCGGGAAACGTCGCTGAAAACAAAGCGGTTTGCCTGACCTGCGGAAGCATTCTAACAACATTGAGCAACTCGTCTTCGAAACCCATTTCTAACATTTTATCGGCTTCATCTAATACAAATGTTTTTACATCCTGCAAATCTAAAACTCTGCGATCAATCAAGTCTATAACGCGGCCAGGAGTTCCCACTACGATTTGCGGCCCACTTTGCATTGAGATAATTTGCTCGCGTGCGGGCACCCCACCATAAACAGCGACAACCTGAAGATCATTTAAACGACGTCCAAATTTTCTGGCTTCTTTGCTAACTTGCACACTCAGTTCACGAGTCGGGCATAAAATGAGCGCTTGGACCGTTCTTTGTTTTAGCACCAGGTTTTGCAAAATAGGCAATATGAACGCCGCTGTTTTACCGCTACCCGTTTTAGAACGCCCCACGAAATCTTTTCCCTCAAGAAGCAACGGAATGCTCTGAGCTTGAATCGGAGTCATTTGGGTAAAACCAAGCTCTTGCACAACGGACAAAATCTCGCTAGAAAGTGATAAGGATGAAAATGAATTGGTTTCCAAGAAAGACTCCTAAGCTTAGAGTTTTTACCAATTAGCATACCTTATGGGAAGATGAAATAGGTTATATGAATTTACTACAACTCTACGCCGGTTCTAAGCAATACGGTCCAAAAATACTATTTCAAGACGCCCGTTTTTCTATAAACGAGGGCGATCACGTTGGCGTCATTGGGCCTAATGGCGCAGGGAAAACGACTCTTTTCAAAATCCTTGCTGGTCTTGAAACATTGGACTCTGGCGAACTTATCAAGTCGAACAAACTCGTAATTGGATATTTAGAACAAGAAGCCAAGGAACCCGGCGATCTTTCCGCAGAAGATTATTTAGCTCAATCCTGTATAACTCCGGTCTGGGAACTCAAAGCTCTCGGGTTGGATTTAGGTCTTTCTGAACATCACTTCAAGTCTACATTTCAACAACTCAGCGGTGGTTACCGTATGCGTATGAAGTTACTTCAACTGATCGGTCGTCAACCCAATCTGATGCTACTTGACGAGCCGACTAACTTTTTAGATTTAGAAAGCATTTTGACTCTAGAAAAATTTCTTCAGGGTTACAAAAGCGCGTTCTTACTGATTTCCCACGATCGCGAATTTTTAAAGCGCACGACTGAACATACCTTAGAAATCGAATCCCCAGATATTACAAAATTTCCGGGACATATTGATGACTACTTCGAACAAAAGGCGCAGCTGCGAACCATTCTAGAAGCGCAGGCGGCTAACCAAGAAAATAAAAGGAAAAGTATTCAAGACTTTATTGATCGTTTCGGCGCAAAAGCCACCAAGGCACGTCAAGCACAGAGCCGCATGAAGATGCTTGAAAAAATGGAAAAAATCGAAGTTAAAGATTTACCGGTTAAAGCTAAAATTAGAATTCCTCCACCGATTCACACGGGCAAAGAAACGTTGCAAATGACGAACGCTAATCTGGGTTACGGAGACAAAACAATTGTAAGCCAATGCCACATCCGATTAGAACGAGGCGACCACTTGGGAGTTGTGGGATTTAATGGTGTTGGTAAATCAACGTTGCTAAAATCGCTAGCGGGACGCTTACCCATCCTGAGCGGTGAAATGAAGCTAGGCTATCAAGTGAGTTTATCTTATTATGCTCAGCACGTAAGTGAAGATTTAAATCCCGATGATACAGTTTTAGAAAGTCTACAACGAATGGCTCATCCTGATGTGATGGCGCAAGACATTTTGAATCTGGCAGGATCGCTTTTGTTTTCTGGCGAAAGCATTTATAAAAAAATTCGCGTCCTATCCGGAGGCGAAAAATCACGTGTTGCCATAGGCCAAATTTTATTAAAACGTAGTCCATTATTATTACTAGATGAGCCAACGAACCATTTGGATTTCGATACAGTAGAGGCCCTAACAGAAGCTCTTCGTGAATATCCCGGCTCACTGGTCGTTGTTAGCCATGACCGCAGCTTTATAGGGCGCATAGCAACCAAGATACTAGAGATCCGCGATGGTAAAGCCGAAGTCTATCCGGGCACGTACGATGATTATTTATGGAGCCTTGAAAAGGGCGCTCTTCGCGAGCGATACAAAGAAACTGTCGCCGCGACTCAATATGGAGTATCTTCAAACTCGGCCCCAAAGAAAGAAGTCGCGACCTCGACGGCTCCAATTAAAAAAGGCACTAAGCAACTTAATGCCGAGAAAAAAGAGCTTCAACGAAAACTACTTAAATCGGAAGAAATCCTTCACATCAAAACTAAACGAATGGATGAACTTAATTTTGAAATTTTATCAGTTAAAGGGCCACGCGTAACCGAAATTTCAAAAGAACTCAGCGAATGCAGTGAAGAGATTCAACGTCTAGAAGAAACTATTTTAGGCTTCATGGAAGGCATTGAGCTTATTGATAGCCAACTTCCAAAAAATGATCCAGCCTAGACTTAGGTAACGAGTAACCACTTTTTAACTCAAGATCCATTATATAATCCTATATTATTACTAATAAGAATTTGGATAAAGAATTAAAGTACATGAATAAAAGTGGAAGTATTATACTCGGTTTCGCATTCACTATCATGATCGCAACATCGATCATGTTCTACTTTAAAGAAACTGAACTACAAAATCAGATGAATATTATCAAGCGAGAATCTTTGATTATTAATCTAGATATGGCTCGCTATGCGATATTGAAAGCATTTGAAGACCCCCGTGTCGTCACTCAGACGTTTCACGCGGCGGCAAATCAAACGGGCACCGTAGGACTTCTTGCCTGTTTAACCGATCCCAACACACCCTGTGAAAATGTTGAAAAAGACTTAACCGTTATTGGTCAGATTCCAGGAAAATTTATTAGCAATCCGAACGCGCTATCTAATGGACGATTTTTTGGTTTTTCGTTTAAAGCCTCATCGTGCACTTTACCAGAATGCGCGACCATGATTAATCAAGACTTTTTATGTGATACCTACGAAACCAATGCAACCGCGGATGACTGTGTTTATCGATTGAGAACAACATGGAAACCCCTATGCCCTTCTTTTGGCCCTTGCTTAAAACCCAAAATAGTATGGATGGTTCGTTTAGAAACAAATGCGGCTAGCCGACTCCGAATCGGTCAAATTAACCCAAGTAGATACTATGTTGAAAAAATGTTTTAAGTCTTCTAAATCGGGTTTTACGTTGATCGAAGCCCTTATCGCGGTCAATCTGATTGGTATTTCGATTTATTTTGGGTCTTCAGCAATCAACCAATTAACCAAGATTAAAGCCAATTCACAATTGTATACAAATGTGAATCTAGCCAAAAGAAATTTGATTAGCATCCTTCAAAATAACACGGCTTGGATCAATACAATTAATGCTAACGGTACGGAATTCGATTGCTTAAAAAATATAACAGGCTCGTTAGCCGATGGCGGTTGCGAACTGAAAAGTGCCGCCGCTGGATATCCATTTATAATTTATAACGATTCAAATGGTATTTTTTACGACCCTTTGAATTCTTCAACTGCGGGCTTTGATAACAAAGGCGATGTTTGCAACACCTTCGATGGAGTCAACGGCAATCCCGCATGCCCCTATCGAGCGACTGTTCGCTGGCGACCGATCTGTGATTTTTCTCCCGGAGTAAAATGCTTTCAACCTGCGATTGAAATTTTTGGCGAAATAGCAATTAAAAAAAATACGAGTGCGTTTGCCATTCAGAAAACAAGCTATGCCTATCAAATTATTCGGCCTTACGTGAATTGTCCTGCTCAAGCTATAAACTTTCAAACTACTTCGGCACAATGGGCGGAAAATCCAGCGGCGTCTTCAGGAACAATAAATGGAGCTTACCTTACGACAACTGATGCCGCAACTCCTCCAAATATGTATTTCGAATATCAAACCCAAGTTTTTTCCTGCGACGATCATACGTTAAATTTTAAAAATCGAATTAATATTTCCGGCGGGGCTTCCGCTACGGACCCTGAAAATACTAGCACCGTGTGCTTAACCGACCCTAACCAATCCAATTTGTGCCTCTACGAATGGCGCCAAGCCCAAACTTCTTGGTCTTTGTGGCAAAGAAATCTTACCACAAATGCAATGGAGCTAGTTTATACTAAACCGGTCGGAACTAAACCTGCAAATACAGACACAACAGTTTATTCATTTACTTCAAAGAAGGGCCAAATACAGTTTTATGTCGACTCCGAACTGTATTACATTTTTAGTAACCCGTGGCTAAGAAACTATTCTTACAAGATAAGGCCCGCTCCAACAAATTATTCTTTTGGAATCGAGCCCTATTAATGCTACTGACCAGCAATTACACTTGGGGTGATGGATCCGTTGTTATTAAGTGATCCGTATAGAAATACTCCCGGCGAACCACCACGATTAATATTTCCATTGGTATAAGTCACCGTTGATGTGGTTCCATCCGCATTGGTAACGTTAACAGTTTCGTTACCATTTACAATTTCTAAACGACGTGACGTTTTGAAACCACAGTTGTTCAACTCAATGTTCCCATTCCGCAGCTCAAGTCTTTCTGCTACAAAAACCGAGGAAGTCGAATTTTGGCAATCGAAAGCTAATTTACCATAGTTACCACTACCCGCTTTTTTATTAATTGTAATCTCGTAGGCACCGTACCTATTATCAGCCGCCATATTAGCGTGTATAGTTTGAGGTTGCACTCCAACGAAGGAAATTTGCGCGCGATTCACGTCAGATTCTACGCGGTCAAATTTGTCATTGTAAAACAAGTCACCGCTAAGGAGTTCAATCTTTCCATTCGAAACGGAACCGTTGTTATATCCGCCTGCTGGAGCTGGAAAATTTACCCCATTTGTCACAATCAACGTATTACCAGATAGATCTATCGCCCTTTGAACGTTTAATCCCTTAATTCTAAGAGAGGCGCCGGGGCCATTTGCTAAAGCCACTTTTCCCTCATAACCGTTTGTATTAGCAAAAGAGAAAAATGCTTTGCTCGCTACGACTTCTCCAGAAACGACAGTGAAGTTACCAACGAAACCGATGGCACCTTCCATTGATACTGTACCGGCGGACTTATTAACTATCAGGTGTGGTAAGTAGCCTTTCGCTGCTTCGACAGTGGTATTTAACTCCACACCTCCAGTAATTCCAGAAATATTATTTTTGTAAAAAGAATCCGAGTAACCGACGATTCTTTGATTTCGTGTTCCAGTAAGTTCAATAGACATTAAACCATTGGCATCATATTCATGTGTTCCTGATTTAACGTAAACGTCACCTTCCACAAAAATCTTTGTTGTCTTTGGCCCAAATGGATACCCAGAACATTGAGGATTATATTTCATTTTATCTTGGATTAAATCCCCTGCCACACGAACATTAGCTTCAAAAACTATCGAAGCACATTGCGGACTAAACTCTAAATTCGGCAATACGAGTTCATTACCCGATGTATTTTTGATGTACAAAGTATTCCACGCCGAAGAAAATTCGATTGTCTGCTTATCCCCGGCGGCCACCTCTTCATTTTCGTAGAACTTCAAACCGCCTCGAATGATATTCATTCCAGAAGTAAAACCGAGGTCACCTTTAATATGTAAAGTTCCTGATGGTTTATCAACTATCAAATTCGGAAGGCGACCGACTTTGGTTCTATCCTTATTTCCGTTAAGGTCTAAGTTTGAGTATATGTATTGATCGCTTGCGCTATTCACTACGATATTGGCATAGTTCCAAGAACTACCCCAACCGTTAACCATGAACCCGCCACCACCATGCAAATAAATATTTCTCGAAACATAGATTTTTCCAGCATTTGGATCAGCGACAAAGCCTCGTAGCTGACTTTCGTAACCCGTTTGGTACATATAGAAATCTTTAACATTGAAACTTCCGACTATGCTAAATTCAAAGGCGCCTGCGCCATTGAATGCAAATTCGTTAAATGTCACCCCTGGAGCATCCAGCAAGTTTCCTGAATCCCATTTAGGATGTACTGTAAAACGGCCGTTCTGATTGAAGAACGCGTTCTTATCGGAAATAATCGAAAACCCGCCAGTGGTCGTAATTTTCTCTGGCGCGTAAAACTTTCCGCCAGTGATGGAAAAATACCCATAAGCATCGGCCGTAACAGACGCGCTCTTAATTTTCACTTTACTATTTCCAGACCAATCTTGATGCGCAATAGTGAGCGACTTTTCATAAGGACTTACTTCATCGATTAACAAATTAGCTTTCGAATTAGCGCCTATGAACACACCGCCGTTTTGCACGAACGCGAATTCCAGTGCTGGGTCATTGCTATTTCTATTGCTCGCATTTCTGCGAACTTCAATACTGATATTATCTATTTGCTTAATTTCACCTGGGAAAGAAGCTCCGATCTCGATGCCATTTAAAATAATTTGGTTGTTACCCATCAAGGCTTTCATAAGGACATTGCAGTTCACGCACGTTTCGTTGAAAACTAAGCTTGCTTGTTTCAGATTCTCTAGTGTTAGCAAGTCATTTACTTTTTTAGGATCTGGGTTGAAATGAGTACATTTATTATTAACAACTTCGCCGCACCAATTCATTTTGTTGTAAATGCTATACCACTTCTTACCGCTCGCCGAAACCTCTTCAGCAGGACCATCTCCAGTCCAAGTGTATGGGGTCATAACTTTCACCCAAAGTACGCCGTCCGACTTTGTTAACTTATCAAATAGATTTTGCTCAACAGTATAACTTACCTTATCCAAACCATAGAAATTTGCCTTAGGTTTATATGAAATTTTATTACCTTTGATTTCAACAGTCGCGCCACTACTTGATTCGACCGTTTTAAGTCTTAAGTTAAACAAGTCAGAAGAATAATCAGATTTTAAAATATCTAGAGTTTGCTCGCCACTATTAATTCCAACCATCAACGAGGTGTCGCGTGGAACAATGTCCGAACTTTGCGGTAAATTAATATTTAAATTGAAATCTCTTTCCGAATCTAAGGCCTTTTTTGTTAAGTATTTCGTAATTTGCTTAACAGATACTTTTACGGAAGGCTCTTTGCAATTTCCGGCTTTTACGCAAGGTAAATCCCAAGTGATTTCGTAATGAGTTGGGCAAGTATCGCTACCATTAACGGCATCGAAGCCATAGCACTTCACCCCTTCTGTTGTAAAACCGACCAATTGACCATCAGCATTTCTTTCATTTTGATCATAGATGATAGTGGATGAACCATCACTGCTAATGATTCTAAATTTATTGTCCATTTTCGAACAATCTAGTTTTCCGAAAAAATTTGGATGAGGCAATATCCCTAGCTTACACGAAAAGTAATTATAGTTTGAGATATCAAGGACTGTTGCTTTCCAAATAGTGGGATTATTCATTAACTCGAGGAAATCATAGTTTTTGCGGATGGCAGTAGAACTATCAGATAGTTTTTTGTTTTCCATGTCCATCTGGGTCGCAAATATATTTAATGTCAATATAGCTACCCCAGAAATAAAAACAGCGAATATGATCTCGATTAGACTCAGACCTTTGTTATTACGTACTAGGTTTTTTCCCATGAGTTCTCCCATGAGCTAGTCTTCGGTCTGTTTTCAAGATTTCTTAAACGACTCAATGCGAGTCATGTAGGGCGTTCTGTAAAGAAACGCCCTAAAATAGAACACCGACTAATATGCTGGTGGAACAAGAGTCGTATTCTGGCTTAATTCCATCGCTAATGAAATGGCAATTTGGCTGAATAAAAGTGAATGATCGAAATTCAATTTCGGAGTGATCGTATCGTTTTTAGAATGAATCGCTTGATTCATTCTACGCATCGAAGATTCAAATGGCATCAATGTGTGATAGCCTTGACGATACCAAGACGCATGGTCCGAACAACCATACCCGCATCTATCTTCGGTTAACTGTGCCTTAACGTAGTGAGTGTTAAGTTCAACTAAAATCGATCTCATCCATGCGCTTGTAAAATCTGTCATACTAGCGATAACACGAGGCCCATCTCCTGGAAAGAGAGTCATATCAAGTTGTAATACACCCACAACTTTTTTACCGGCTTTTTTATATTCGGCTGCAATTTCCGCAGAACCCAATAAGCCAGATTCCTCACCCGCGTACCAAAAGATCTCGATCGTGCGCGCTGATTGTTTTTGCGCCATTAAAATTCGCAGTGCTTCCAATAAGTTTGATGAACCGGAGGCATTATCATCCACTCCTGGAGCACGATCGCCATCAAAGCTGATCGAATCTAAATGACCACCTAGAACAACAATTTCATCCGCACGAGTCGTACCCGGCAAAGTTACCCGTAAAGATTTTTGTTTTGTTTGTTTATGATCGATCATTGTGACCGCCACTTGGCGTTTTGAACGTAGTCTCATTTGTTCAATCAGCGCTTTCAACTGAACAACATGCGCATTCGGCTCAGGAGCTTTGTTATATCGATTTGGAAATGCGCTAAGCCAATTCACCCACTTCATCAACTGCTCTTTACTCGCGGCTTGCGTCGCAGCTGCAATGTCTTGGCGAAACGGAATCTGTACTTTACTTGTTGGTCCAGACGCCCATTGTTGATCACGGCGTAAACGTTCTTTCAAATAACTCATTCGTATTGAAACATTGCGAGTTACCGACGGATCAAAATCCTGGACGACTTCGTAGCCACCACATTTTCCATAGCGGTGCGCCAGTAAACTTAATCTTTGCTGAGCATCTGGAGTCAAATACGCAAAGCCTAAGTTGATCTGTGGATCCTGAAGAAAAATAGGCACCCCTATTCCCTTAAGTAGATGTAAATCGGCTAATACTGGAACAATCGCGTTTGAAGTCACGACATGTGCCTGTACGAATGGGCTAGCTAAAATTAGGCTCCCCACTACTATTTTTAATATTGATAAAACTGCATGTTTTCTCATGGTCCCTTCCTTGTATACAACTAGACTATGGTCTATAGCGATAAGATCAATAAAAAAATCCATTCCCTCGAGTTTTTTTACAGACTTCCGAGTATTTATACGTGCCAGCAAAGTTAAAGAGTTGGGTTTTTAAACTTAATTCGATTGAAACAAAATTCATTGTCCTCGGTCTACTCTTTGGAGCCGCCATCGGTGTGGCAAGAGCTCAGTCTTACTCGGATTTTCTAATACATATCGACGCAATTTGGACTTTACCAGCACTGCTGCTGAGCGAACTTATCTATCTTCCGATTATTCGTGCACCCCGAAACAAAGAACGTTTGGCTACCTCAATCGCGACAATCGGTCTGTTTTTTTCACTGGTTTTCTTTTTTAACGGATTTAATCCTCACTTAATTTCCGCCTCCCTGATTTTCTTCGTCATCACTGGCCTAATTAGAAATCTGGTTCGCTGGATGCTAACCGAAATTTCTTTGCTTCACATGGGACGCTCAAAAGCAAATGAGCTTTCATACTTCATTTCCGCGGCGTTGGATTTAGGTTCGATCTTTGCCGTTGGCTCTACCATGATCGTAAAGGTGTCCACTGTTACTAACTTAATGATCGTTGGAACTCTCTGGAGTAGTTTATTTTTATTCACTTGGTATCTCTTTAATCATCATGAATCGTTTGAAATCAAACTTGCTTCCGAAGAGTTTCCGGGCAGTTCACAAGAACCTTTTTTCAAACGCAGAGTCGCTCAATCGTATATTTCTTTGTGCCTACTTATCGGCTTCTTTTATGCGATCCAAGAGTACGTGTGGCGCTCTAACCTGCAAGAGCTTGTGACTGAAAAGTCTGACTACGTATTCTACACCACTGTTTATGTCATCGGTTCAAATTTATTGGGAGTTTTAAGCGGTTGGTACGCGGCCCAAGCGACCCGTCGCACACGTATCTCGCCTGAAAAAATTATTCATTATTTCATTTTAACCAGCGCGGTGGGTTTACTTGTATTTTCTGTTACTCAATCCATTTTAGGTGCGGTGTTTTTGGGTATCGTATGTTCTGCCACATTTAGAAACTTCTTCATTGCAGCAAATACCAATCTAATGTCATCGTTCGACGATAAAACACGCAGCGATTTTAGAAAGTTATCGCAAATGGCGCTGTTCATTGCCCCACTGATACCTGTATTTGGCCTATCGTTTCTGATTCACTCGTTAGCCCCAGATTCAAAAATGATGGCGCTAGCGATTGCCCTTGGCGGTCTGCTACTGGCTTCTATGTACTTTTTAAAGAGCTACATTCGTCACTTAACGGACCTCATGTATTTATTCCTGCACAGTCACGACCGCATTC
Organism: Bdellovibrionaceae bacterium UBA2316; assembly: GCA_002345205.1. GTDB lineage: Bacteria > Bdellovibrionota > Bdellovibrionia > Bdellovibrionales > Bdellovibrionaceae > UBA2316. The sequence goes on from DDVI01000121.1 coordinate 12,603, forward strand.
GACGCGTAAATGGCGCTATGCTGTTGAGTTTCTTGCGCCCCAAAGGCTATGACCAATGGTTCAAAGACATCTTGGCACAAAAACCAAAGACTCTTTTAATAAAAACAATTATCGAATCCTTGGCCTTTTACCCGACTAAACGTTCAATCAAACTAATCACGTCGCAGTTTTCTAATCCAAAGGAAGAAATCAAATTTGCTATATGCGAAGCCTTGAATCACATCAACAAACCGCAATCAATTTCATTTTTGATTGGGATTGCTTTAAATAAAAATGAATCGTTCCGAGTTCGTCAGAAAGCTGTGAAACTACTACACCGCCGCATGAAAACGCATTTGATTTCAGTGTTCCTGAACAGACTCGAAACAGCGCAAAAAGATGAACGACGGATTATTATTGAAGGTTTAACGGAAATGCAAAATCCCGAGTTATTCCATACATTCTTGAGCAACTTAGACGATGCTCGTCCCGACATTATTAAGTTCGCATTGATTGGGCTATATAAGTCGTCGACGAATCGTTTGGCCTTTACGGAAAAAATTAATGAATTGATTCGTGAACCCGAAAATCCAATGTTTGGTATCGCCTGCTTCGTATTGGGCGAGGTTCGGGATGATCGATGGTTGCCAACTATTCGTTGTATCCGTGTAAAAAATAAATCCAACATTATCTTTCAGTCTTGGTATATGTATCGCATCGATGAATCTCTAAAGAAAGAACAAATTGTACTGATTAAAAATCTGATTAAAGATCAAAGTTTCCAGAAAGAACTAGTAAATCTGTTCGTTTATTTTAATCCACGCGATCGAATCAAAATTCTATATAGTTTAGTTGTAAATGCACGATATTTAGAATTGGGCATACCTGAATTGATTAACTTATTGAAAAATTTCGACTATGACTTCCATGAGGAAATTCTGTTCTTGATTAATCTTAAAGATCGTAAGCACCATGAGAGACCGACTGGGATTAAAAAAGCGGGATAAAAACAAATCGTTAAACCGCAGCGGTTTGGGATTTGTCGTTTTCGTTTTCCGTTATCGTTTTTTTAGCCGGCTTTGGCTAGTTTGAATTCTTGGGCGTAGTCTACTACGTTGAAGGCTTTTACCGTTTTTTCAATTCCTTTTAATGTGATTGAGCCAATGCTTTCTGTGTGGAATGAATCGGCGCCGCTCATGCGGGCTAGGAATCTATGAGAAACTAAAATTTGGCCGTAGTCTACTACGTTGAAGGCTT
>DDVI01000121.1:13987-23598 GCA_002345205.1 Bdellovibrionaceae bacterium UBA2316
GGGGCCGCGGCGTCGGCGCGATCGGCATGTGCCTCACCGGCGGCTTCGCGCTCGCGATGATGGTCGCTCTTCCGATCTAGGCGCCGGTCCTCAGCCAGCCGTCGTTGCCTTTCGGGGTAACGCCGCCCCCACGGCCGCATAATAATGATTNNTGAGAAACTAAAATTTGGCCGTTATTGGCATAATGGCACATGCGTGATGCAAAGTTCGCTACTGGACCGATGACTGAATATTGCCAGAATTGGTCGAAACCGATTCCACCCATCGTTGCAAATCCTTCGGCTAATCCAATTCCGAAATCGATCGCGTAGCCTTTCCCCTTCCAAACTTGCTTTTGTTCGTTCAGCACATCGCGAATTTCCATCGCCATACGTAAACCAACTTCTTGATGATTTACGATAGGTAAAGGATCGTTAAGAAACAGCATAATTCCGTCGCCGGCTAAGTGGCCCAATGTGGCTTTGTATTTAGCGGCACACGCCCCCACGGCCGTATAATAATGATTTAAAATATCTAAAACTTCTTCCGGCTCGGCGGTTTCAGAAAAGGCAGTGAACCCACGTAAGTCAGAAAACAAAACAGTCACTTGAGCCCGATGTAACTTTAAAGCTAATTGCTGATGGTCTTCCACGACAAGATCAGCGATGTTCGGTGAAATAAATCGAGTCAAACGTCCCAGGCGTTCAAGAGCCTGCACACGAATTTTTAAAAGGGATGATACCTTGGCCAGTAGCTCTTCGTTTCGAAATGGTTTTTGGATAAAATCGTCAGCTCCCACATCAAGACCCATTGTTTTTTCTTTGAGTGCATCGTTACCCGTTACCATCACAATTGGAATTCGATCATGGGCATATTTTTCGCGAACGGAACGGCATAAATCATAGCCCGTTGAACCAGGCATATTGATGTCCGTTACGACTAAATCAAAATTTTTCTTAGTAAAGGCATCTGATTTTAAAAACAGGCTTGCAGAGCTAAAAACAATAACATCATAGCCATGCGTTTCCAGAGTGCAACATAGCACTTCCCTGAACATTTCATCGTCATCAACCACGCAAATTACGGGTTTTAACTTTTTAGTTTTTGGCTCAGATTCCATCAGTCTTTTAGTCGTCAGTTCAACCTTTAAACTTTATAAACCTTGGTCGCGCCCCAGTAAAATCTGGTCACGACCAAGGTGTCTATTATTTAGACACCTGCCATTCGTTTTAAGGCCCATATCGGCCAACCCACCCCCAGCGCAAGCCCTAATTCAACTAAAGCCTGAAAGTTAGGCATCATTTTGGTATTACGTTAGGATGTGAACAAAGGATTTTATATGAAAAACCTATTTTATGCATTTGTAGTGACGTCCCTTTTCTTGGTGGCCTGCAACAAACCCAATAACGAAACGGTAGCCGCCCCGCCGGCCGTGACCAATCAATGCATTCAGCAAACCAACACCTATTACAGCACATGTAATTCACAAGCGTACAATCAATATTCTGCTTACGGTTTCAGCGCTTATCCCTATACAAACTTTTATAACTACAACTGGGCTGGCGGCGGATATTCTTATATGCCACTATGCGATTGCCCAGCAGGTTCACGTCCAGTTTATAGCGGAACAATTGGAATGGGCTGCGTACAGGTTCAATATTTTGACCCGATTGCCGTTGGTGTTTATTACTACTCATTAACTCCTAACAATTACCAATGGGTCAATTGGACGCAGGTTTCAAATATTTCCGGTTCTGTGGGCAATTTAAATAATTGCTACCAACAGGTGGCTTTATCTTGCTTCATTGATACGCCGGGAACCTGTGGTAGTGGCCTAGTTTGCCAACCTACATCAGGTGGTTCTCGCTTAGGAATTTGCCGCCGCCAATAACAGCTTAAGTTAGATGTTGATTCAGTGATTTGACCTGATATTCTTTGGAATCAAAGGATATCATTATGTCACAAAACCCATTAATTGAGCCTCTAAAAAACTTCGACAAAGCATTACCGTTTGATCAAATTACGGCGGATCATTTTATTCCCGCAGTTGAACACTGGGTGATCGATGCTAAAAAAAATATTCAACACATTCTAGACAATCCAAATACACCAACATTTGAAAATGTTATCTTTGCTTTAGAAAAAAGCTCAGAGCGTTTAGATCAAGCTTCATTAACTTTCGGAAACTTAGAAGTGGCGAATGGTGATGAAAAAATTCATGAAGTTGGAAAAAAGTTATACCCGCTTTTAGCCAGCTTCAGTTCCGACATTACTTTAAACTCAGCACTGTTTGAAAAAATTAAATATGTTTATGATCACAAAAAAGATTTCAGCCTAACGGTTGAGGAATCTCGCTTACTAGATAAAACATACCTTAGCTTTACTCGAAACGGAGCGCTATTAGATGCGACTAAGAAAGACGCTCTTAGGAAAATTGACCAAGAATTATCGACATTAGGTCCACAGTTTTCGGAACATGTTTTAAAAGCGACCAATGCATTTGAAATGGTTTTAGAAGCATCTGACTTAGATGGTTTGCCTGAATCAGCTATCGAAGCTGCCAGAGACCTGGCGATGAGCAAAGGCATGCAAGGTAAATATATTTTCAATTTACAAATCCCCAGTTACTTGCCTCTTGTGACCTATTCAAAACGTCGCGACCTTCGCGAAAAAGCTTTTCGCGCCTACAATTCACGCGCGGTTGAAGGCCCGCTTAGCAACCAAGATCTAATTAAGAAAATTTTGAAATTAAAACGCGAACGCGCGCAACTTCTGGGTTTTAAAGACCACGCGGACTTTGTTCTGCAAGAACGAATGGCGCAAACGTCAACACAAGTCACTAGCTTCCTGAAGCGCCTTCAAGATGTTTCATTCGTAGCCGCTGAAAAAGACTTAAAAGAAGTTTCTGACTTCGCGTACGAAATGGACAAGCTTAACGATTTTAGATCTTGGGACTTTGCGTATTACTCTGAAAAATTAAAAGAAAAAAAGTATTCATTTAACGAAGAAGATTTAAGACCGTATTTTAAATTAGAAAATGTTGTGAACGGAGTTTTCGAACACGCGCGCAAGTTATACGGCATCGTTTTCAAAGAGAACACACAATTGCCAGTATATCATCCCGATGTGAAATCCTACGAAATCTATCGCGAAGATAATCAAGCCTACCTTGGTTTGTTTTACACAGACTTCTTCCCTCGCCAAACTAAAAAAGGTGGCGCGTGGATGACTCTGTTTCGCGAGCAAGGCTATTTCGATGGTGATGTTCGTCGCCCTCACGTAAGCATAGTTTGCAACTTCACCAAACCGACTGCGACTAAACCGAGTCTATTAACATATGACGAAGTCAGAACTTTATTCCATGAATTCGGACATGCTCTTCATGGAATTTTATCAGATTGCCGTCATCGTTCTATGTCAGGCCCGAACGTATATTGGGACTTTGTCGAATTACCTAGCCAGATCATGGAAAACTGGGTGAACGAAAAAGAAAGCTTAGACCTATATGCTCGTCACTACGAAACAAATGATCTGATTCCAAAAGATTTAGTCGACAAATTAGTTCGCTCGCAAAAATATTTAGCGGGCTGGGCAAGTTTACGACAAGTTCAGTTAGGCACCTTAGATATGGCTTGGCACACCGCTGATCCTGGCACAATCACGGATGTTCAAAAGTTCGAAGACAATGCCGTATCCGTTTTCCGCCTTTTACCAAAGATCGATGGCATGAATACATCATGTAGCTTCAGTCATATTTTTGCAGGCGGCTATTCAGCGGGATATTATTCTTACAAATGGGCAGAAGTTTTAGATGCCGATGCATTTGAGTACTTCAAAGAAAAAGGAATCTTTAATAAAGAAGTAGCGGCTCGTTTCCGCGATAACGTACTTTCAAAAGGGGGCAGTGAGCACCCGATGGAACTCTACAAGAAATTCAGAGGACGTGAACCCGATGCCAATGCATTACTACGCAGAGATGGTTTAATTTAATGGCGACAAAGAAAAAGAAACCATCATCCTACATTGGAATTGTTTACCGGGAACACTCTGAAAAAGCGATTCAAGCCGCTATCGAAGTGACTAATTGGCTACGTGAACGCAAATACTCTGTTTACACACTTCCAGAACAAAAACCAATTCCGAACACGTCCATTCTAAAAACGCCTCAAGCATGGAAAAAGCTCAGCTTGGTGGTGGTACTAGGAGGCGACGGCACGTACTTAAGAGCTGCTTCGCATATCCATGGTCGCAAAGTTCCAGTGATTGGTTTTAACATGGGTTCGCTTGGTTTCTTGACCAATTTTTCGTCGGATCAAGTCTTCCCGATTTTAGAAAAAACTCTGCACGGGGAAATGGAACTACACCCAAGAACATTACTTGAAGCTCATATCTACAAAGGACAGAAAAAAGTTAAATCGTTTCTGGCGCTGAATGATATTGTTATCGAGCGCGGTAGTTTTTCGCACTTAATTAATACGTCGATCTACAGCGAGAAATTTTTTGTTTCGCAAGTCAAAGCCGACGGATTAATTATCGCAACACCCACTGGTTCAACGGCGTATAATTTAGCTGCGGGCGGTCCGCTGATTTATCCAGATTCAAAAGCGATTGTTTTAACACCTATAGCCCCTCATAGTTTAAATTCGCGTCCAATCATTTTTCCGGAAGAAAGAACGATGAGCTTTAAACTTGAAGGTATCGGTCAACGTGCTCACTTTATCGTAGACGGTCAGCACAAAATTGAAATTTCGAATGAAAATGAAGTGATGATTGAAAAAAGTCACCAATTCCACTGGGTCGTTCGTTCGCCATCCCATAACTTCTTTCACTTATTGCGAGAGAAATTAAAATTCGGCGATAGGTCTTAAAGTTTTTAAAGTATAGATAAGGGGATTCCAATGTTACTAGAATTAAAAGTTGCCAATTTTGCAATTATCGAAAATGTTCACCTGACATTCAAGTCAGGTCTAAATATCATTTCCGGTGAAACCGGCTCTGGTAAGTCTGTACTTTTAAAAAGCTTATCTCTATTGATGGGTAGCAAAACTTCTTCCGATATTATTCGTTTAGGGTCTGAACAGGCTATCGTTGAAGGTTCATTCGATATTTCAGGACGCGAGGATATCAAGAACAAACTGAATTCATTCGGCATCGAAAACGACGATGATCTACTGATTGTTCGCCGCGTGATCGTAGCGGATAAATCTCGAGTTTATTTAAATGGTCAGCTGTCTAGTTTGAACTTATTGAAAGATTTAATTTCGCCTTTAGTAGAAGTTACGGGTTCTTCAGCTCCTCTCGTAGAGCTAACGGGCCAACACGAAAACAAGAGTCTGATGTCCCCTGCCTACCATTTGGATATGCTAGATCGTTATGCCGGACTTTGGGACGCTCGTCATCAGTTTCATACTCATTTGGAAAACCTTAGAAAACTAGAAAAAGAATTAATTGTTATTGGTGAAAATAGTAAAAATAAAGAACAGCGTTTAGATTATCTAACTTTTCAAAAAAATGAAATCGCGGCTCTGGATCTGGGCCCCGGCGAAGATGAAGCTTTGGAACAAGAAATTAAACGTTTAAAGAGCGGAAATAAAATTATTCAGTTTACAAACCAAGTCGAAAGCATGTTAGATAGTGACGAAGATTCGGCTTTAGCACGAATAAAAACTGTTTTAAAAAAAGGTCACGAGATCACGTCCGTGGATCCGCAATTAGGCGAAAAATTATTAGGCCTAGAAGCAATCAAAACATCCCTAGAAGATGTTTTATTTGAAATGCGCACGTACACGGACAAAGTGGATTTAGATCCGGAAAACTTGGAAGCTTTAGAAGCCAAGCTAAACAGCCTTAGAAAACTACAAAAAAAATATGGTCCTTCCTTAGGAGAAATTTTGCAATCGTTGGTTACGATTGAAAATGAAATCCATCAATTAGAAACTCAAGAGCAACGCAAAATTGAAATTGAAAAAGAAATTTCTAAAATCAATGCCGACCTAAACAAACGCGCTCAAGAGTTACACAAAAAACGTATACAGGCATCGTTACAATTAAAAGTACTAGTTAACAAAGAACTTGAAGATCTAAATATGAAAGGTGTTCAGTTTGGCGTTCATGCAGAATCTCGGCCCGAGTTTTCAACAAGCGGTCATTCATATGTTGAATTTACAACTCAAGCCACCTCAAAAGAGGCTCCTAAATCACTAGCAAAATTCGCTAGTGGCGGTGAACTTTCGCGTATCTTATTGTCTCTTAAAAAAGTGTTGGGAAAATCGGATTTACCAAGAACATATTTGTTTGACGAAGTCGACACCGGTGTCTCGGGTGAAACCGCAGAAAAAGTCGGAATTAAACTGAATTCAATTGCTCAAGGCCAGCAAGTCATCTGCGTTACACATTTACCTCAGGTAGCAGCGCACGGTGACCATCACTATCTAATCCAAAAAGATACTGTGAATGACAAAGTAGCTATGACAGTAGACGAACTCAACCGTAAAGACAGAATCAAAGAACTAGCCCGATTAATTAGCGGCGAAAAAATAACAAAAACAAGTTTGGCCCACGCCGAGGAGCTACTCGGAGGAGCACGTGCTTAGACGCCTTGTTCGGCTATTTATTCTTTCAGTACTCATTGTGGAAACAGGTTGTATGACATCACCGAAAAAAGCCCCGCTTGCTACTAAAATTGAAACCCGCTTGGAAAAACACGGTCATGTCCGTATCGATAACTTCTTCTGGCTTAAAAATCGCGAAGACAAAAACGTAATAAATTATCTAGAACAGGAAAATGAATTTACGGATTCAGTCCTAAAGCCGTTTGAGCCTTTGCAAAATTTAATATTCAACGAATTCAAGTCTAGAGTTATTGAAGATGAATCTAGCGTACCCGTGGAACGTGCAGGTTATGAATATTCTTCGAAGTTCATTCCCGGGAAACAATACCCAGTTTATTCTAGAAAAAATTTAAAAGATCGACAGGAAACTATCCTTATTGATGTAAACAAAGAAGCCGAGGGACAAAGCTTCTATGAATCATCTGGGCCCATCATGTCCCATGATCACAACTTAATGGCCTATGCTTACGATACCCAAGGCCGACGTCTTTATACAATTCAAGTTAAAGACATGCGCACACAAGAGGTTCTGCCTTTTAAAATTGAAAAAGCAAAACCAAATATTGTTTGGTCTAAAGATAATCGCTATTTTTTTTACACCAAAAGCAATTTAGAAACGTTACGAACATACCAGGTTTACCGTTACGATATTCAAACAAAAACTTCGACACTCGTGATGGAAGAGAAAGACGACACGTATGAAGTCTTTATCTACCAAAACCTGGCCAAGAACTATATTTTCACTATTTCTAGCAGCACACTAACTACAGAAATTAAATATTTAGATGCCAGTCAGCCAACAGGCGAATTTAGCACGTTCCTAAATCGTGAAAAAGAACATGAATATGAAGTGATTGATGGTGGCGATCGTTTTTATATCCGCAGTAACTGGAAAGCCCCAAACTTCAAACTATTCGAAACTCCAATCAACAAAATTTCTAAGAAAGATTGGAAGGAAGTCATCCCTCACAAAACAGACTATTACTTAGAAGATGTTGTTGTTTTCAAAGACTACATTGTAGCATCTACAAAATTCGAGGGCCTTGATCAAATCCTAGTTAAAGACCGTGCAAAAGGTACGGAATACTTTATTCCGTTTACGGACAAAGCTTATACGGCTGAGCCTGATGCCCAAAGTGAGTACCAATCTAAAATATTTCGCTACGTCTTTGAATCTATGAGGCAGCCAGAACAGACATTCGACTTCAATTTAGCTACGAAAGAAAAGACATTAAAAAAAGAACGAGTCATTCCGAATTTCTCACCCTCTAAATATAAGACCGATCGTATTTGGATTACAGCTCGTGACGGCCGCAAAGTTCCTGTATCATTACTCATGAAATCGGATCACACTAATGATGGAAAATCCCCGGCCTTAACATACGGCTATGGCTCGTACGCTGTCTCGATGACTCCTTATTTTTCCCAGACTGTATTTTCTTTAATTGATCGCGGTTTTGTTTACGCCATCATTCACGTACGTGGCGGATCAGAATTAGGGCGCTATTGGTACGAAGAAGGCCGTATGGGTAATAAGATGAATACGTTTAACGATTATATCGATGCAACGGACGAGCTTATTAAACTGAAAATCGTCGACAAGAACTCGGTATTTGCGATGGGCGGAAGTGCGGGCGGTTTATTAATGGGTGCTATCATGAATATGCGCCCTGAACTATACAAAGGGATTGTAGCTCAAGTGCCATTCGTGGACGTCGTGACAACTATGCTCGATGATTCTATTCCGCTGACAACAGGAGAGTACGATGAATGGGGCAACCCAAATGAAAAAAAGTCTTACGATTATATCTTAAAGTATTCACCGTATGACAATGTTAGGAAAGCCAACTATCCGCATATTTTAGTCACGACAGGACTGCATGACTCACAAGTTCAGTATTGGGAACCGGCCAAATGGGTCGCTCGTTTACGTGAAATGAGCACATCTAATAATAGAATCTTGCTAAAGACGGATATGGATTCAGGACACGGCGGAAGCTCAGGCCGTTACCAAAAGCTCAAGGAAAAGGCCCTAGAGTTTACATTTATTTTGTCTACCAAAGACCTTTAAGTATTTTTTCATACCAGAATAAAGCGATCTGAGTTTTCACATCGGTAATCTTGTGTCGCTTTACTTTAGCCATTGCTGCTTTTAATGAAATTTTTTGTGGTATTAAGAACTCACCATCGTCTGGTGAATCACCCACAAATTTCAGTCCCTGAGCCAAATAAATATGAATCACTTCATCAGAGTAACCGATTACTGGATGAATCGTCGTTACATATTTCATAGTTTTAGCAACAAAGCCAACTTCTTCCCTAAGCTCCCGCTTTGCGGTATCAATTGGCTTTTCTCCATTATCTATTTTTCCTGCGGGAAGCTCTAAAAAAATTTGCTTTAAAGGATATCGAAATTGTTTAATAAATAACAACTCGCCTTTTTTTGTTTCTGGAATTACTAATGCGGCTCCCGGGTGAAGGATGAATTCACGAATACTTTTTTTCGAATTACTTAACGCAATTTCGTCTGTTTGCACTTTTAGAAACGTTATTTTTTGAATTCCCAATGTTTTTATTTTTGTTTCAAACAAATCTTTTTCAGTTAGTTTCTTTTTTACTTTTACGTTCACTCACTCGTCTCCGTCTTAACTAATACTATTGACATTCTAAATAGAAACAATCACCCTTTTATAGAAGATAATAAAAAAATAGAAAGCATTCGTTGCTTCTTAAACACTATAAAAAAGGAATTTTATGAAACTGTTTAAATTTATTTTGGCTTGCGGTTTAGCAATCTCTTCTGCTTACCTAACAGGCTGTGCATCAGGACAACCAATCAGCGGTATGTTGTATTCTGATGTTCAAGGCCCAATCAATGCAACGGGCGCACCAAGAGGTGCAATGCATGGACAAGCCTGTGCTTCTATTAACCCGTCCTTAACTGTTTGGTCTTTATTAAGCTTCGTATTTTATTCCTAATAATTTTTGGAGATCGGCAGAGCACACGGCTGAACTCCACTC
>DDVI01000011.1 GCA_002345205.1 Bdellovibrionaceae bacterium UBA2316
GATAAATATATAACTGATATCGAAGGCAATCACGTCAGCTATTTTGACATGAATCAGTCTTTTGACAGAGGCGTGCTCTACAGAAATCACGAAAAGATCTCTGAAACGGAATCGAAAGCTCTGTTAGATAAAGACGGAAATATTTTTTACTTCAAACAAGAGCAAAACTCAAAAGTCCTTTATAAAAATCAGGATAGACTGGCCTCAATAGAATCCTACTATGCCCTGTTAGTAGATGTGATTTCAACTAACGAGATCTACTTTATTTCCAATACAGAAACTGGTTCGGGCTTGTTCTGCTACTGCGAAAATCAAATGAAGCGAGTTCTTCCCTACGATAACGTATTAAATGCTACCAAAGCGGGAACCGGCTTCTTGGTTTCAGTACTAAATTCGGACAGATATCATGTGGCCTACATTGAACAACTACCTGTATCGAATGAAGCCCCTTTTAATATTCGCACACAGTTTCCCGAAAACTATTTTAAACCGCACATACCGATTTCAGAGGTTGCACTTACTGGTTCGCCGCAACCGTATTTCAGTTTACGCGAAATGCGATTTTCGACTTATAGTATGAATCTATTTTATTCCACTAAGCATGCCACTTTGATAAATACGTTCAATTGGGTGGACCCTCTATTTTATTCAGATTTGTCGGTGTCCTTTTCTGTTTCCAACAAACTCGCTTACAACTCATTCAATTACCAATACACCCCCTATGCGACAAAGATTGCAATTTCTGCGGAAAATGAAACCGAATTCTATTTCGACGAAACCCAAAAATTTACAACGAACTCGATTCAAATTGGACTAAAAAATGTTCTATGGGATACACGCAATCATAGCTTCAGTATGGGTCTTGATCTACAGGCGGATAAGAACGAGGTGTTTAAAAATGAAATCGGTACAGCCTATTTTAGTTACCAATATATCGATACTTATTTTTTAAATTATCTGCCCTACACCTATTTCGCCTTTACGCCGTCAATCGAAAAATCATCTGGACAAGTTTCTCAAAGCTATAGTTTAACCGCGAATAAAAAATTATTTTACGACCTTTATGTCAGCTTAGGATTTTCAAAAAATGATTCAGAGTATTTCAAACTGGAAGCTGATTCTAGCCGAAAAACCAACTTCTTCAGACGTGGACTTGGTACCCCTCTTCACTACGCGACTCTATTTACCTCTAAAGTTACGCAAAGTGATATCGAATTTATTTACGACGTCCCCTACTCTAAATATTTTTATAGATTTCCAATTTCCTTGCGCCGGTTAGCACCATTTATAGGATATCAAGAAAATCACTCTGATGAATTCTTTTATCGTACGGAGATTGACGAAATAACATTTGCAACCGCTGGATTAGAAGCGGAATTACTAGTATTCCATACTAACCCAACACGTGTCCGGCTACTTTCAAGCGAAATCGAAATTCGAGACAAATCTGAAACGCGTTTAGGAATCGAAATCAAAACCGAATTCTAGGACTTTTAGAAAAAGATCAAACCGCTTAGGCTCGTGTCAGTTAAGACTCGCCTTCCGGTATCGTAGATATTAACAACATGAATACCCATCGTCGGTTTAAAATAACGAAAAAAATCTAATCGAATATTCTCGTGGCCGATAGTCAGTTTGCTATTTACTACCGCCGAGAAATTATAAATATCAATTTCTGGAACTATTCTGTTGTGACGCTTTCCAGCCTCCGCATGCATTTTCGGAAAAAATAGCCAATCGTCTTTTTTAAGCAAGACGCCCAAATTACCCTCTGCAACTATATCAAGGTTATCACGATAAAAAATCCCTACTCCGTAAGAGAACGGTGAATGCAAAAAGTCCACGGACTCGCCCGCCAGAAAACTAAATATCTCAACGTCTTTAAGCATCGACCTCTTTTTTTCGGTTGATGTATTTTGAGTTCGAAAATTTAAAATATTTATTTCTGAAAGATTTCGTCCATATATAAGACGCTCACTCAAAAAACCAACTTCAACACCGAAATCACTTCCCATTTTATATACCCCCAGAACGCTCGTCTTTGGAGTTTCAATCAATTCGGCTTTAGGGTTTGACTTATTTAACTCCTTAAAATGGGTCTCCACATTAATTCGACTTCGAGCTTTCATAAGCTCTAGGTCATAATTTGAATCTGGATTTATTCTGTTTAGTTTTCGATCCAAAGTTACGTAGTCTAATTCTCTGCCGCTCAGATACTGAAAATCCCGTGTCTGAAACTCGTATTTTATTTTCTGTTTTTCCAACTGTGTTAACTGCGTCTCCATAAAGGCCAATTGCGTTTTAAGCGACGGAATAAAATAGTATGTTTGCAGATCCACGCCACTTGCCATTTCTTGAAAACTTTCAAGCGGAATGGTCCAGGGTTTTAGCTCTCGTAAACGATTTAACGGACGCTGTTGTAAATAGTGAACTAGACGCTCCAGAATGCCGGCACAGTTATTATTGGCAAACGTATAATCAATGTAATTGGAATCAAATTCATAGATAAAACGAAGCAACCTCATTCGTGCAAACTCATCTAATTTAAGATCTAACTCCCAAATATCGCGGCCCTCTAGGTCACTGTAGTCCTTAATAAGCTGGTGATAGGGCAAAAATGTAAATGTTCCGCGATACTGCCCAATTAATCCTTTGAGCGCATAGATGGCTCCGGTGTCTTCGCCAGTTTGAGCAGAGAAATTGATTCCATAATTCAGCAATTCGGCTTTTTGTTTTTTTGAAACTAGCTTTAGAAATAGATGACCAAAACTGGACGCGGGATTTTTAATAAATCCCGTAGCAAATGACAAACGCACTTCATCAATAGATAGCGTGCTTTGCCATTCATTAAACGCTTTACAAGTATGCGTGCTTTTTCTGTATTCGGGAAACCAGTTCAATACGAGTTCAAAACGGCCAACATAACGACAGTAGTCTTCCTCTGCAATATCCTCTACAGTGGAAAGACGACGGATTGTTTCTCTTAGCTCGTCTTCGGGATTGTATTTTCCGGTTTTAGATAAGAAATAATAAGAGGATTCTACAAGTGAAGTATATCGATCGGTTTCGCCGTCATAAAAAAAATGCCCAAGCCATTCAGGGCTTCGGGCAAACTGAGTGATCTTGATTGCAAGATCACTCTCTTTAGACCAAACAGTCGTGCTAAGACATATGGCAATCAGCCAAACGCGCAGAATTTTCATTGATAACTTGATTTAAATTTTCGATAAATTCATTTGGTTTAACCTGCGTGTGAGGTTGAATTTTTCCAAATTCAGTTCTTGATACTTCGATGAAGTTCTGTTTCGAGCTTTCCGAGTTACAACCATATAATGACGCTAACGTTTCAATTTTCTCACCCTTACCCATAGACATTTGGCGAGTTATTTCCGATTGATTAACTTCAACATAATATTGAATTTCTTTATCTTTCATCACGATACCGCTTGAAGAACAACCCGATGTTCCCGAAGTTATGCCCAAAGGCTGCGACAGAAAAATATGGTTTGTCGTCATAGCCAAAAGCTGTAAGCCCTTAGAATTTTTGCTGATTATTACTGAACCTAGACCACAACCCGCATCCGCACCCCAAGATGAAAGTGAAATGAAAGTCATAAGCAGGCTCACTAACGTTAATATTCTTTTCATAAGAAACTCCTTTTTCTTCGTCTCTTTATCATCGTCTACATTCGCAGTGTGGGAAAGAAAAAAAAGAAATTGCATCTACAATTAATGCTTATATCCTGAGTATCCAAATGTTAACGCTAAACAAGGGGTTTTTATGTTAAGAAATCTAGTAATTTTAACAACAGCATTTTTCATGTCGACAGCATTTGCAGCTGACAAAAAAGGAAAAAAAGCAGCAGCTAAAGGCGGCGCAAAAGCCGAAATGCTTTCAGTAGATACTGCAGCAAGCACAGTGGGTTGGACCGGTTCAAAAAAAGTTGGCGAAAGCAAACACAGTGGTCAAATCAAAATCAAAGAAGGTAAAGTAGAATTGAAAGATGGCAAATTATCTGGTGGTAACTTTACTATCGATATGACAACTATCACTAACGACGATCTTAAAGACAAACCAGACTACCAAGCTAAACTAGTTGGTCACTTAAAATCTGATGATTTCTTTAAAGTTGAGAAAAACCCAACGTCTGAATTCAAAATCACATCTGTAAAAGAAAAAGATGGCAAACCATGGGTTGTCGGCAAATTAACTCTTTTAGGTAAAACTGAAACTGTTGAATTCCCTGCTACTGTTGAAACAAAAGATGGCGTAACGACTGGTAAAGCTAAGTTTGAAATCGACCGTACTAAATGGGGCGTTGTTTACGGCGCTGGTAACATTTTCAAAGAATTAACAGCTGATAAAGTTATCAACAACAACATGGAATTAGACCTAAACATCGTTGCAAAAGCGGACGCTCCTGCAGCGGCTGCTCCAGAAGCAAAAAAATAGTTCTATAAGTTAAACTATAGACTACGAAGGGCTCTTAGGAGCCCTTTTTTATTTGGTATCAAGTAAAACTTCAGAGTATAGTTTTCTACAGATTGAGGACTATCATGAATACACCAAACCGCTACCTTGTATACTTGTTATATTTCCTATTAACAATTCCAGCAGTAGTGATTCTTTTTAAATTTATCGAACCACGAAAGGTGGCTTCAATTTTTGCTGCGACTCTGTTCATTACGTGCAGTCTTCTTCCTATTTGGGGCGAAATCAAAAATAAGACAAAAACGACATTTGTATTTTGGGCGGCTATTGGATTTCTAGTTTTATTCTCAGCACCGATGATCATCGTACGCTTAGTTAACTACGACCTCGATTTCTCATCGATTAATTTTGGCCCAATCACAGGACCCGAATTTCACAAGTACTCAAATTACGGATTTATTATTTTACTAACGTCGACAATCGTTGATTACGTTCAAACTAGACGCTCAACAACCGCTACTCACAAGGGCTAAGGTTTACCTTTAGAGTCTAAGAACATTTTCTGTTTGATACCGAAAATCAGAAAAAAGATTCCTAACGTAAATAGGATCATCATGTGCATCCAAATTGGAAGCCCTTTCAATCGAGCCTCTACAGGATAAATGATAAATAGTCCGAACATTAGACCGAGACTTAAAAACGATAAGATAAAATATCGATTCATCATTTTATACTCCCGGCCTTTACTGACTACTGCACTATGGAAAGGTGATCTCGTTTTAATTTAGAGATCGCTGTTTCTTGAATTCCTAAAAATGCCATTGGGAAGTTACCCAATTTTTGAAAAAATTCTTTGTGAGATAGTAATTCAGATTCCCATTCAGTTGGGTTGATTTTTAATAATTCGTTAAATTTATCAGCCGATAAATCTAAACCTGACCAATCTAAATCTTCATAACGAGGTTGTGAACCAAGGATCGTTTCTTTAGCGCCAGCTTCGTTATTCGTACGTTGGAAGATCCATTTTAAAACGCGCATATTGTGCGAGTAACCAGGCCACATAAATTTACCATCTTGATCTTTTTTGAACCAGTTAACGATAAAGATCGGAGGCAATTTAGCCGCGCGTTTTTCCATACGTAACCAATGAGCAAAGTAATCGCCAACATGGTATCCGCAGAATGGTAACATTGCCATTGGATCGCGACGAACAACACCTACTTTACCAGTAGCTGCTGCAGTCGTTTCAGAACCGATTGTAGATGCGAAGTACACACCGTGGTTCCAATCTTTAGTTTGAGTGATTAAAGGAATAGTGTCCGCACGACGACCACCAAAAATGAATGCGCTGATTTCAACGCCTTCTGCAGATTCCCATTTTTCATCAATTGATGGACATTGAGACGCTGGAGCCGTGAAACGTGCATTTGGATGAGCCGCTGGACGACCGCAACCAGGAGTCCACGCTTGACCTTGCCAATCCGTTAGATTTGCAGGTGGCGTATCAGATAAACCTTCCCACCATACATCGCCATCTTCAGTTAAAGCCACGTTGGTGAAAATTGTATTTTTAGCGATTGTTTGAACCGCGTTCGGATTTGTTCTTAAGCTTGTACCTGGAGCTACACCAAAAAAGCCTGCTTCTGGATTGATCGCGCGCAAGATACCGTTACGGTCTGCTTTGATCCAAGCGATATCATCACCAACAGTTGAAATTTTCCAGTTACCTAATTCTTTAGGAGGGATCATCATGGCAAAGTTTGTTTTACCACATGCACTTGGGAACGCTGCTGCTACATATTTCTTTTCACCTTCTGGAGATTCAACACCCAAGATAAGCATATGTTCCGCTAACCAACCTTCTTTACGGCCCATGTTCGAAGCTAAACGTAAAGAGAAACACTTTTTACCAAGGAGAGCATTGCCGCCGTACCCGCTACCGAATGACCATACTGTGTTTTCTTCTGGGAAATGAACGATATACTTTTCATCTTTGTTGCATGGCCAAGACACATCTTTCTGACCAGCCGATAGAGGCGCACCTACGGAATGTAGGCATTTTACGAATGGGTTATTTCCCATCACGTCTAGAACTTGTTTACCCATTCTAGTCATCACGCGCATGTTGATTACAACATACGGAGAATCTGTGATTTCAATACCGATTTGTGACATGGGTGAGCTGATTGGACCCATACAGAAAGGAATGACGTACATGGTACGACCTTTCATGCAACCTTGGAATAAACCAGAAAGCTTAGCTTTCATTTCTGTTGGATTTACCCAGTTGTTTGTTGGACCAGCATCATCCGCAGATTCTGAGCAGATGAATGTACGATCTTCAACGCGAGCGACATCAGACGGATCCGATAGGGCTAGGTAGCTATTCGGTCTTTTAGCTTCATTTAATTTTACAAGAGTTTTTGATTCGATTAGTTTTGCGATCATCAATTGGTTTTCGGCGTCTGAGCCGTCACACCAATGAACACTGTCTGGCTCACAAAGATTCTTAATTTCGTTTACCCAAGCAACAAGTTCTTCATTACCAATAGCTAACTGTTGATCTGCAATCACTGTAGTCTCCTAAAAATAATCCGTTTAGTTATATGCCTAGGTAGATACTCGGTATCTACCTTTTAGACAATAAACTAATTAGATTTTGGAGATAGTTTTTCCTTTTTTCTGCTCTTGAATCCACTTATTTACACGCTTTTCGAGGACAAAAAGAGACAGCGTTCCCTGACCCAAAACCACATCGTGAAACTTTTTTATATCGAATTGATTTTTTAACTCTTTTTCCGCTTTTTTACGTAATTCGATGATTTTTAGTTGACCAATCTTGTACCCCAAAGCCTGCCCAGGCCATACTGAATAGCGCTCGACCTCGGACTCAACATCCTTGATATCAGACGCCAAATTAGCCGCCATGTAGTCAATAGACTGCTGGCGCGTCCAACCTTTGGAATGAATTCCAGTATCAAGCACTAAACGAACGGCACGTAGCATTTCGCTCGATAGATGGCCCAAGTACTGTTTGTCGTCCGTGAATAAGCCCATCTCGCGGCCTAAGTATTCCGTGTACAACGCCCAGCCCTCGACAAACGCATTTGAGTAAAAGATTTTTCGTTGATATTCCGTAATCTTGTCTTTCAATTCAAATGCTAATGCTAATTGAAAATGATGACCTGGGACGGCTTCATGCAAAGACAAGCTCGTCATTTCTAAAATGCTGTTTCCTTTTAAGTTGATCGTATTCACAACAAAACGACCGTAGTTTTTTAACTCTGTTGGTACATTGTAACTGGCCGCTGGCGCATCACCATTTTCAGCTTCTACGACTTGATAGTCCGCTTTCGGTTGCAAGTTAAAATATTTAGGAATTTCCGCATCGATTTTCTTTCTAACCGTATTGTAACTCTCAATCGCTTCTTTGGGAGTTTTAAAATATGAGTTTGGGTCATCCACGATAAATTTAAGGAATGCTTTAAAATCGCCTTTAAATCCCATTTTATCTTTGATCTTAATCATTTCGCCTCGGATGCGAGCAACTTCAGCTAACCCGATTTTGTGAATTTCTTCCGGCGTTTTGTTCGTATTTGTATTTAGCTTAACGAAATAACGATACCACTTTTTACCATTTGGAAGCGTGCCGTATCCAAAGTCTTTACGACATTTTGGTAAATATTCTTTTTGAAAAAACGCATCGAATCTTTCAAAACTTGGTACGATATGAGTTGCAATCATTGTCTTGAAACTAGCTTGAATTTTGTCTTTTTCTGATTTCGAAAATTCTTTCGGCATCATTGAAATAGGACGATAGAATGGATTCTTTTCCACGTCTTTAATCAAACCGTCTTTATAAGTACCTGGCACTTTCTCTGCGATTGGGCAGCTGAGAACCACTTTTTTCTGAAGGCCGTCCCGCAATGCTTTGATTTGACGATCAATATACGCTGGGAAACCCGCTGCACGCGATACATAGGCTTCATAATGTTTAACAGTGGAAAATGGAAAACTAGTCAGACTAGGGCTTGAAGATTCAAGATATTCAGTCAATCGCGTCCATTTGTTATCTACCGTCAATGCCTCATACGGGAAATCAAATCCCCCCAAAACGGTTTCTAAATCTTCTTTAAATAAGTCATAGGTAATTTGATAGGATTCATCTAATTTGGATTTATCTATCGTTTTTAATTCCTTTAACGTTTGCTCGACTAAATTTCTTTGTTTTACCTTAAGTTCAGGTTTTAAGTAGTCACCGAACTTACCAAGATCTTCTTCCACATTAAAATACGGGGCCGCATAGGCATCTAGACGCTTCACCTGCTCGGTATAGCCAGTCACTAGCTTATTGAGAGCGTCTACTTGTGCGAGCACTTGAATGGAAACTAAGACTGAAATCAGAAAACCAAAAAGAACTTTTGACATATAATTTCTCCACAGGGAATCAATGTTGCTGCCCAAAAATATATTAAAATTACTTAACTAGGTCATCTGATAAACTTCTTTAAACTGAGAATTTTTTCTTAAACTTAAGATCTTTGTTTTATCAGGATCACCTATATTAGATTTGGCATTAAAGATACCTGGCAAACCCTTTGCTTCTATCCGGCTTCAGAAAAGGGGACCAAATGAAAACAACACTACACGCACAACCATGGCCATGGCCACAACCACAAATCAAACCACCCACCCAGCCAGCAAAAAAGCTTACTCGCATTAAAACCAAAGACTATACTCTGATCGGTTTTCGCGATTTAGAAGCCGAGGCTGAAATACATACGCATTTAGAATCTCTTAAATCTAAATTTGGATTTTTAATTCCTCGTTTGTACACGTTGGTATCGCAAAATAAAAAAATCCCCATCACCAAGAACCTAAGCAACCAATCACGGATGTTTTTGAATTTTGAATCCTTCAAATGGAGCGAGTTGTTCTTTAATTTCTTCCGACCAATCCTGAGCAGTCAGACTGAATACTACGCATTTAAAAACGTTCTTTACTCACTAGATATCTACATTTGCCAATATCAATTGATGATCATGGCGATTAAACAGTCGTCACAAGACTTTAAGATGGCTATTCAAAGGCATAAAGGACAATTCCAACTACTTTCACAAATTCGCAGTCATCCTCACGGAGAAAATTTGTGTTTTCTTTTTATACTCGATCTATTTCTAATTTCCATAGGTCGCTCTCAGTATGCTTCCTGCGCCTTCACAGTGAATCAAGCAGAAGCCCTGATACTGCTCAGCTACTTTCAGACGCAGGGGCTTATCACTGTGGAACCCGATAAAGTAGACTACTTGAATAAAAAGTTTTCGAAGAGTTTGAAAAAGTATTTTGAATTTCGCGGACAAATTTTGTTTACCAGCGGCAGCGAAATTATTTTTTCTGAGAACCAATTTTCATTTCTAAAAAATACTTTCAACAAGAAAGCGGCTGAACTGGAGCACAAGACATTTGAGACTTGTTTTACTCATTTTTAGTGAAATATTTTTTTACTACACATAAAGTTTTTTTATTTTTCGTTTTCACCTTGAAATTAAGAGCTTTTGCTCGACTTGACAAAGACTCATAAAGAATAAATGTTGAAAAAAGATAAGGAGATTTTTATGGGAAATTTAGAAAATGTAAAAATAGTATGTGACGGTTTTGAGGCTTCAAGTGAAGCAAAGGAAAATATACTAGTCGTTTTCAAAAAACTACTAGATGAAGCTCCTTACGGCGCATTTCTAGAAGTTCACTTGGAAAAAACCGCGTCTGGAATTTCAGGTCGAATTCACATTAGCTCTTTGGCTGGGGAATTTAAGGCGCAAGCTGTAGAAATGACCCCTCAAGACACAGCTGAGTCTCTTTTTGCTCAAATCCGTCAGCAGCTAATCAATTGGAAATTGACTCGCTTCAACGACGCCTCGACCGCAGTCCTGGCTTAAACTAGGCCATTTTTAGATAGCTTAATACTTGGTATATTCCACAACGAAGCTAACCGAATAGAACTTACGAGTACCGCGGCTGAATTAAAGTCTACTGCGTGGCTGATCAATGCGATAGGTACCCGTAGTATTCTTTAAGACGTCGGCTGGGGTATACCAAGCAAAGCCATTGTTTCCAAATGATGGTCCCCAGCTATTCATGGCTTTAAATCTAACCACCTCATTGGCATCATTAACTTCGTATCCAACAACTAGCATAGAATACCCGTCGTTCCGCCATTTTAAATCGATGATTACAGGTAAATCATTATCAATGTAAGTGCGCATACTGGTAATCATTTTTTCACCCACACTGTCGAAAGTGCGGTAGC
This sequence comes from Bdellovibrionaceae bacterium UBA2316, assembly GCA_002345205.1. GTDB lineage: Bacteria > Bdellovibrionota > Bdellovibrionia > Bdellovibrionales > Bdellovibrionaceae > UBA2316. Next base: position 10,740 of record DDVI01000011.1, read on the forward strand.
GTCCGCCCTCACTCGTAAAAGCTTGTCGTAAAACCATGGCCTGATTATCTGGAAGTGCGTATTCGCCTGAGTTATGCAGTAGAAATGTCGCCAACCTTGGAATTCCATAACGACGCTCAAAAGCAAATGGAGTATAGTTTTGGCCCTTGTATTCAAATACTTCTGGCAGTGGTCCCGAAAACTCTAAAACAACCTCTTTTAATTCATTAAACGCGTTCTTTTGAGCTTCACTTACTTCCTTTGTTTCCCACGAACCCTTAGGGACGAGACCAACTTTTCGAGTTAAATGAAACGTTTCGTAGGGAAAACCGCCTTCCAGGTCGTGAATCAATTCGGGGCTTTCAGTGCCTAAGCGGATTGCTTCTTTGATATGTTCTAAAAATTTATGAGCGACTAAGTACGGCTCTGACACCAGGGGAGCCGATGACATTTTCTGATTTACGTTAAACACGTTAATAAAATTAATGACCGAAAATAAATAGCATTCCGTCGTCTGACATTGATTGCTGACTTCAGGTTCTTTTAACTCAACGACTCTTCCTTTAGGAACATACTTGGGTTCAAATCCATCACCAATAGCTTCTGGTTCATGTAAATACCAAACCCGACGGCCGTTCGGTAACAGTTTACTAGGCTCGTAAACGCTCAGACATGAATTTTTAGAAGCAATGGAATGGGCAGCAGATTCGGAAAGGAATGTAGCCGAAGCAAGCATACTCGCAACGACAAGATTCAATAGAAATTTCATATCTCCTCCGAACCCCAGCACGGCAGTATACATGAGTTATTCTATTTTTTAAAAAGGAAAAATCTGACTAATGTTTTGACAGTTAAAAAGATAGGAACAATTTAAGCAGACCCGCAATAACCATGATTGGCCCACCCACCTTGAAGATTGGGCCAATATTCATTAGCCAAGTGGCTTGTTTTTCGGAGTTTTTACTGACTGGCAGGCGACCGGTTCCTTGTAAGAAAACGGACATTCCTCCTAAAATCATCAGTAGCCCGCTTAATATACCCGAAGATGCCAAATCCATTATTCCCCCTTTTTTTAGTCTTAATAGGAAAATTGGGGTTTGCCAATGAATTCTATGCACCCATTTAATAAGTGGATATTTAAGCCGCTCTCTTTTCAAAATCTGGAAAGAAGCCTTTAATTATCTGCCCAAGCTTGGAAAACTCTTCTTTGTTTAAAGACAGCTCGGCCCCCACTTCTTCGCACTTACGTGAGATTTGATCGTTTATTAGCGAAGAGAAAATTAATACAGGGACGTTTTTGTCCAATGATTTAATTTTTTTACAGCAAGCAAAACCGTCTACTTGGGGCATTTCAAGATCGGTCATCACAAGCCCGACTTTAACACCGTTAGCATGAAGATCTTCAAAACGCTTAAATAGTAGCGCGCCATTTTCAAAAATTTCAACATCACGCGCTTCAATCTTTTCTAAAAACCACTTAATTTTTTTACGAATCATTAATGAATCATCTGCGACCAAAATTTTGAAATTTGGGGGAAATCCAATCGGCTTTTCTTGGTTGATATCAGCCGAAATACCAAATATTGAAAGAACGATTGATTCCAAATCTAACATGGAAATTTCACGATCACCAACAATAGCGATACCGGTAATTGTGTTTGTTTTTAAAATAGCATTGGGCGATTGGACATTTTCCCATCCGACACGTTGGATTCCTAAAATTTCATCTACAACAAACCCTAAAACTTGGCGATTAAATTCAGCTAAAATCATAATCTCGCGTTTGCTATTTGATTTCGTCTGGATATTTAAAACTTTCCTTAAATCTATAATTTTAATAACTTCGTCACGCTCAACGATAGTTCCTAGCATTCCACTGGGCATCATTGGTAACGGGTGAACCTGCTCAGGTTGAAATTTAGCAACGTGCTTAATTTTTAAAGCGTTTAAACCGAAACATTGCGTTCCCATAAGGAATTCAAAAATTTCGATTTCGTTTGTACCTGACTGCAATAAAATTTCACTTTGCTTGCTCATACTCACCTTCGCTATTGATGAATACATATCGCCATATTTTCAATATTTCTAAAAAGACTTAGATCCTGAAATGCCAAACTAAAGATTTCTTGAAGGCCTCAGTGATAACCTAGAGCCATTCTGACCTTTGACGAGTTTACCGATTCTTAACTGTCTCACGGGTTGTTTTAGTTGACGAATAATCGACACAGCCAGTACCGCCATTTTCGATTGACGTCCTGTAAGCATTTTCGGCCGCTTCATAGTAAGCGCCATTTTTTGAAAAGCAGCCGGGGAAAATAATCGCGTTCCATTGTTGTTCATCAACAACGGATTCGCGCTCTGATTCTTGTACGGCGCTTTGCTGCTGAATCACCATTTTGTTTAGCCAAAAATCAGGTGGAAGTTCATTTGGCAAATCCAGACCGGTTCCTCCAAAGCCATCAAAGGCCGCTGTTTCCTCGGAAATAATTTCAGTTGTTGAATAGTTTGGGTAAAGTGCAAAACCTTCGGGGCATTCGGTTGGAGTTCGTCTAAGATCTTCGGGCAGTTCGACGATTCCCCCGGCATTTTCCCGCAAGTACGGAGCCATTTTCTTTTGCCGTTCTTCAAAGTAGGAATTGCACTTTTGTGCGTCACTGCCACACTCACACAAACTGGTTTTACGCTTCCACTTTCCAAATAGTCTATTCCATTTCTCATTCTGAGAATGCATTACAGAATGCTTTTCTCCTATTTTACGGCAGTCGTAGGCAAGTTTCTCTGGGTCTTGGTCAACTTTCTTATATCGTCCCGTCTTTGGATCTAACGAATAGCCTTTAATGGTTTCGTGATACTCATCGACTAATCCCGTAACATGCAACAGTTCGTGCACGACGGTGTAGCACGGCATATCTTTGATCCACGTACGAGAGTTGGCTCGGCCTGAGTCTTTTAATTTAATTTTTATTTTTGGTGTTTTACTGTGTGGATTATTTTCTTCGACTTCTAAGGTTAGCTTTTCTCCGTTAGGTCCTCTAATTTTATCTCGAACTTTGTTCAAACATTCATTGGCTAAAGATCTCCACACTTGCGAATACGCTTTTGAACGCGTGGAGGATGTTTTGTCTTTGTCGCCTTCGACGAATGAAATATTAAATCGGACTTTATATTAGACCTCTTTCGTGACTAGTCGTTCCATTCATAGTTAAAAATTGCACAAATTAAGTTAAACCTGAGTCCAAATCTTTTTCTGCG
>DDVI01000129.1:0-17799 GCA_002345205.1 Bdellovibrionaceae bacterium UBA2316
ATTTTGGGGCCTGGCACTTTATTTATTTTTTGTTTGAAAGTAGACATAGTAGTTCGAAGACTACGTCTACGCCGGCTAGGCCGGTGATGTCGGAGTGATCGAACGGTGGAGAGACTTCTACTAGGTCGGCGCCCACTAGGTTTTTGATTTTTAAGCCGCGCAAGATTTGTTGGACTTCGTATGTTGTTAGTCCACCTGGCACCGGTGTTCCTGTCCCAGGCGCGTACGCTGGATCCATGCAATCGATATCGAAGCTTAAGTAAGTTGGCTCATCACCATATACCGGAAGGCTCTTGACGAAATCAGAAATGTGCCCCTTCCTGATATCATCCATCGTGTACACGGTAATTTGGTGTTTTTTTATAAAATCTAAGTCGCCGCCATCCGCCAGTGGACCACGGATTCCAATTTGAATCATTTTCTTTGGGTCAACTAATCCTTCTTCAACTGCATGACGAGCAAACGCACCGTGATGGTATTCACAGCCCCAGGCCGCAGGATACGTATCTAAATGCGCATCAAAATGGATAAAGCTCAATGGCCTGCCGTGTTTTTTTCGAAGAGCACGCAAGATTGGTAACGTTGTGGAATGATCGCCACCAACAGAAACGAATTTCTTATTTTTACCTGCAATATTTGATACGAAGGCTTCGATTTTTTCATAGGTTACGTCTAAAGATATTGGTACTGTTGAACAGTCGCCGATGTCAGCGACCTTAACGCTTTTAAATAAATTAGTTCCACGCGACCAATGATACGATCGGCCTAGCGATGAGCACTCGCGGATATGCGACGGTGCGAATCGTGCTCCCGGTCGATACGAAACCCCGCCATCAAATGGAGTCCCAAAAATTCCGATATCGTAATCATCATCGACGGGCACATGTGGCAATCTAAAGAAGGTTTTAATTGCGGAAAAGCGCGGAAACTCACGGCCACTGATCGGAAGATATTTATCTGTTGTCATGACCTAAGTTTAAGCATTGTTTAACTTAAGTCAATCTCGCTAGCACCAATACAAAGTTTAGGAAAACAAGACTGCTATCTTGCAATTTGACATCGACCTAATAACAAAGGACTCTGAACTTGGAATTGAACTATGAATTATCCATTTGATGGCGAACTATTCTTAAGCAAACAGAAACGATTCAACGAAATCATTTTCTTTGTACATTTTTACGAAGGCTCTAAAGTCCTTCTAAGACGTCACATTGAACTTGTGAATGAGCTAGGCTTCGATGCTTTTGCTTTCAACCTACGAGGCAAAAGTGCTTTTTTCGCGAATCCTATTAGCCGCAGCATGAAGCCCGGTATTAAACATATTTGGGCTGACCAGATTACTGATCTTATGAATTTACTTCCTCAAAAAAAGATCGTTTATAGCTTTTCCAATCCATCGTCTTCGGCTATCGAAGCGATGGCGGAACGAAACACTATCGATATCGCAGCCATGGTTTGTGATAGCGGACCATCTGATAAATTTTTAGAATCAGCCTACCATTTGTTTCAACATTTCACAAAAGACGGATTACTTACAAGCTTAACTAAGACAATTATAACCCCCATGATTTGGAGCCCTTATTTACATAGCGATGTTCATCCACAACTAGAAAAGTTTCCGAAAGGATTTAAAATTTTATCTATCAGAGGTTGGAAGGATTCTTTGATTCCCCCCAATCACATAGATGGAATTTTTGAACGTCACGCCAACCTAGATTGGCGTAAATTAAGCCTTCCTAAAGCGGGACACCTAAATGGATTAAAAGACTTCCGGGACGAATATGTAGCTGGTCTAAAACCATTTCTAGAAGAAGTCGCTACGCCTTACGTTTAGCAACTAACAAGCCTTCGCTTGTACCTATAAAATAAGACGAGTAATTCGGATTTTGAATCAAACTTTTGTTAAATTCAATCATGCCTACCGCTTGTTTTTTTGAAAATGGCGTATCCGTTAAGCCCCATACCGATCCACTCAAAAAAACATTGTCTGCTAAAATAAGATACGACCCTTTTAGATTCGCTTCTATCCATTTTAGGTAATCTGGATAGGCAGACTTGTTGGCGTCGATAAACGCGCCACCTATGGCTTGTGGAACCGACCAAGACTCTAATGCCAATCGCGCGTCACCACGAAGAACGACTACTTTTTTTCCAGCAAGCTCGGGAACGCCCGCTATGTTTTTAAATAAGAATTCAATGAAGTCGGCGCAGTGATCATCTTTTTCAAAACAATATAATGTTCCGCCAGTCTGCAATCCCCTTAACAGAAACAGTGCCGAATACCCAGTCAATGATCCTAGTTCCATGAAGGCCGTGGAACCAGACTGTTTTACCTGTTCAGAAATTACGTAAGCTTCACTCAAAGATACAGAAATACCTTCTTTATTGAGTGTACGCGACTCTGCGCGGGCCTTATCTGCTAAAGCCAGAAACTCTGGACTAAGGTTGGCCTGATAAAGCGAGTCTAAATAATTTAATTTTCCAAATTCAAATGAGTCTTTATCTTCACCAAATCGCATAGGCCTCTTAAATGACACGACTTTAGTTTATTGACCAGCAAATTCTAAAGATTATCAACGAAATAGCCGAAAAAATACCCATGGTACAAACTGGAAAAATTTGGATTTTTTACGATTCAAAAAATAAAAAACAGAGCAAACCTCTGAACCTAACTCAAGCACAGGCGTTGATTCTAAACCTAGCGCAAAAAAAGAACTTTCAAGCCTATATCTGGACACCCGGTTGGGAAGAATGGGTAGATTTGAAGTCGTTTTTAGAAGTGGATCAAGATTATTTTGTCGTACCACCATCAATTAAGAAAAAAACTTTGGACAAGACGTCAGTTACAAAAACGTTGACGCGTTTTAGGGAATCAAAGACAGCGATCACGAGTGTCACCGAAAACTTTGAAAAAACTTTATTGGTTCCACTTGATCCCGACAACTTGGTTGTAAATGAACCCAAACCTACATTTACTGAAGTTTCCAAAGATACCCCAAACCAAAAAGTCGACTATGGATATTTTTATCCAGATTTCAAAGCCGAGAACATTGATCTAGACATTACTCGCCTAAAAGGACGTCTAAAATCAGCGCCACAAGGAAACTCACAGACAGAAAATGTAAAACTTGAATCCAGCGTATCTGCGGATCGTCGTGAAAACATTCGTTATAACTTTGCAATTGAGATTATTCTGATCACGAAAAAGGGCAAAACGTTTAAATCACAATCTGAAAATATTTCGATTTCCGGGGTAAAACTTAGAGAAGCGATCCCACCTGAATTTCTAATGACCGACTTTAGCGTAATCATCTCTAACAAATTAGAAAAGGACCCCAAGAAAGCGCGTATTCATTTTAATTCTAAATGTGTCGGCGATGTATCTGATCCAAAACGCCTTGTATTCTTAAATCCAGATCAAAAAAGTCAGCGAGTCCTTGAAGACATGATCAGTTCGTATATTCAACAAGTTCAGAAAAAAGAAAAGGCCGGATAACCGGCCTTCTATTAGATATTTTCCTCAGCGGAAATTTTCAACAGCGTCTTCACTGTCTTTTTCAATTTATCAATATCAAATGGCTTCTTTACGTAATCGTGAGCGCCTACTGCGAATGCTCTTCGCATATCTTCTTGCGAGGCTTGTCCAGAAATGAAAACGAGTGGGATCTTTTTAAGATCTTTAGTTTCTTTTAAAAGCTCAGCCAGTTCGAATCCATTAATCCAAGGTAAGCCAATATCTAAAAGTATCAAGTCAACGGGAGTGTCATCTAAAACTTCAGATAACTCGTTCGCTTGAGCTGCTAGTTTCACCAAATAGCCGTCAGACTCCAAAATACGTTTGATTGACGCCCTCATTGTTTCGTCGTCGTCGATAACCAAAATAGTTTTTGGTTCTTCTTTCTTTTTAGTTTCGCGAAACTTATCTAAAGGAACCACATCCTGAGACGCAATTCGAGCTTTGGTGATCTTTTCAATCTTCGAAATTAAATCTTTAGTGTTTATCTTTTTAGTCATTTATCCTCTGTCAGCTTATCGGTGTGCTGCTGATTCTTGTGCTTCTAACCAGCGTTCTGCATCGATAGAAGCCATACAACCTGATCCCGCTGCCGTGATGGCTTGACGGTACACAGGATCTTGTACGTCTCCTGAAGCAAATACACCTTCGATATTGGTATACGTTGAACCTGGTTTAGTTTTCAAATAACCAGTCTCATCCATGTCCAAAATTCCTTGGAATAACTCTGTATTTGGTTTGTGTCCGATGGCAATGAACAAGCCATCCAGTGCCATTTGGCGCTTTTCATTAGTTTTTGTATCATTCACAATAACCGCGTTCATTTTTTTGCCGTCACCCAAAACTTCCGCAATCTCTGAATTCCAAACCACTTCGATTTTAGGATTCTTCATCGCGCGCTCAACCATGATTTTAGAAGCTCGGAATGAGTCACGACGGTGAAAAATATAAACTTTACTTGCGAAACGAGTCAGGAAGTTAGCTTCTTCCATCGCTGTGTCACCACCGCCAACAACACCAACATTCACATTTCTAAAGAAAGCACCATCACATGTTGCGCACGCAGAAACACCGCGGCTCATATATTGTTTTTCAGATGGTAAGCCCAAAAGCTTGGCTTTAGCACCTGTTGAAATAATAACTGTTTTTGCTTGGTATTCTTGATCACGAATCCAAACTTTAAATGGACGCGATTTGAAATCTACCTTTGTTACGTTTTTTGTAATGAACCGAGTTTCAAAACGTTTCGCTTGGTTACGCATAACCGCGATAAGATCTGGTCCCGGTAGACCATGTTCAAAACCAGGGAAGTTTTCAACATCAGTTGTAATCATCAACTGCCCACCCGCTTCTTCACCTTCGATCATCAACGGTTTTAAGTTGGCGCGAGCGGCATAAATAGCCGCAGTTAATCCGGCTGGACCTGAACCAATAATAATAACGTTTTCCACGTTGCTCATAAAATAACCTCTGTAAAAAAACTCTATCCTCGATTTTTACTCGATCCGAAGGGTAAATCCTACAAATATTTGCTATTTACGCTCCCCAGCCTAATAAACTTACGATACTGTTTTAAGGCATGACGATTTATTTTTCACCGAATAAGCCTCAATTAAAACCAATTGAAGTCTCAGCCGAGGATTCAAAAAATAAAACTCTAATGACGTTATTACTAGACGCCAAATATCCTGTAGCGTCTTCGTGCAAGGGCGATGGAATTTGTAGCAAATGTCGGGTGACGATCCTGAATGGAAGCGTAAATTTAAGCCCCCAAAATGATTTAGAAATTAAAACGAAACAGCGTAACAATGTCGCTGGGCCCGAACGGCTCAGCTGCCAGGTACATATTCAAGGTGATATAACCATCGACACTAACTACTGGTAATTGTATTAGCTCCGGACATGTTTCCACTTACTCGTGATATGTATGATATTTCCAAGTTCGTGTCGTACGATCAAAAGACAGTTCATACAAACAACAGTTCGGAATTACAATCGCCTGCTCTGGAGCATTGTCAGCCGCGTGAACTAAGCGAACGACAGAGCCACCATGAGTCGATACCGCCACTCGTTTAAATTGTGGATTCGCTAAAAGAGCCGTTTCCATATACTCTTTTAAACGTTTTAAATGCTGATTTTTTGTTTCGCCGTTTGGAAAACCCATACTTTGGTGTTCAGCTTTGATCGAACGCCATTGAATTAACAAGTCCTCGCCATATTTTTCAATAATTTGAACTTGAGATTGTCCCTCAACATCACCCAAATGAGTTTCTCGCAAAGCCGGTGAAAATAAATAAGGAACCGTATGTTCTGCTAAAGCAATTTTAGCCGTTTCAATGGCGCGATCTAAATCTGAACACAAACAGGCATCTAGAGTCATTGCTGAAAGTTTTTGACGTAATGCTTGAGCTTGGTCGCGACCTTTCTGATTTAATGGAATATTTGTGTGGCCTTGAAATTTTTTATTTAAATTCCAGTCCGTCTCACCATGCCTAAAAACCAAAAGCTGAACAACATCACTCATTTTCTACTCTTTTCTTAAAAGTACGTAATTAATTTTGATACCTTGATTGATAAAAATTTTCTCAAACCCAGTTACAAAATTATCTGCTGCTTTCTCTGATTGATGCAAATCAAAAGTTAAAAACTCAACTTTATAGCGACTTTGTTTTATTTCTTCCAGGGCCCACTCAAAATAAACTAAGGAATCTGTTTTAAACTCTAAAAAAGATCCCGGTTTTTGAAGTTCAAATAAAATATCTAAATTTCTTTGCTGAACAAAACGATTTTTAGGTTTCTTAGGTGATGTCCAAGGATCTGGAAAGTGCACAAATACATTGTTGATCTCGCCCGTTTCAAACATTAACGGTAAATCAAATGCATGGAAACGACTAATCACTGCGTTCTTAGCGCCAGCAACCAATGTACGACGAATCGTCTGAATTAACGGTTTATATTTTATTTCGATTCCTACCAAATTACGCTCGGGATGCTTCAAAGCTCGGTGCTTAAAAAAATATCCAGCCCCAGTACCCACTTCTAAATCGATCGGCAATGATGGATCTGCAAAAACTTGACTCCATTTACCTTTATTCAACGGAGTACGCTCTTCATTAAACGCGTGATTTTTAAACTCGCCATCAAGCGCCAGCGTATACTGATTAGGACGAGGTAAGTTTCTAGTAAGATTAATGCGGCTATTTTTGGGTGTATCTTGTGTATGCATAAAGTGGGTCTTCTATATCACCAACGCAGAAAGAAATACATAGATTAAATACTTTGCTTAGTCTCTAATAAGAGCAATTGGCATTTTTACAGGGAGTTTTGAATGGAAGGCAGCGTACAGTCTCATAATTTCACTCGTCAGAAACGGAATAACATTTGGACGGTCATAAGCGCCTCCTCGGCCGGGACCATGATTGAATGGTATGACTTTTACATTTTCGGAAGCTTAGCGACGATTATATCGCATAACTACTTTCCGAAAGGGGATGAGATTGTTTCCCTGCTCTTGACTCTAGCAACTTTCGCCACTGGATTTATTGTCAGACCTTTTGGTGCCATATTTTTTGGACGTATTGGTGATTTGGTCGGACGTAAATATACGTTTCTAGTCACCCTATTAATAATGGGCGGAGCGACCGCACTCATTGGATTGTTACCGACTTATGAATCTATAGGTATCGCTGCCCCTATCATGCTTTTAATTTTGCGCTTACTTCAGGGTTTGGCTTTGGGCGGAGAATACGGCGGAGCCGCTACTTATGTGGCTGAGCATGCTCCTGATAAACAACGTGGTTTCTTTACAAGTTTTATTCAAACTACGGCGACTCTTGGCTTGTTCGTTTCACTCGGAGTTATCTTGGCTACTCGCTTTTCAGTCGGTGAAGAGGCCTTTGCGGAATGGGGCTGGCGTATCCCATTTTTGCTATCGACTCTGCTAGTGATTTTGTCTTACTTCATTCGTTCGAAGCTTCATGAATCTCCTGTGTTTCAAGAACTCAAAGCCAGTGGTAAAGCGTCGACATCACCACTTAGAGATTCGTTTTTGAACCCAGAAAATCGTAAACTAGTGATTCTTGCCCTACTTGGCGCAACCATGGGTCAAGGAGTTGTTTGGTACACCGGACAGTTTTACGCCCTTTATTATATGCAGACAGTATTGAAAGTAAACTTTGTGACTGCAAACTATATTACCGCGGGTGCATTGCTATTGGGAACGCCATTTTTCATTTTATTTGGTGCTCTATCCGACAGAATTGGTCGAAAAAAAATTATGATGACTGGATGTTTGATAGCGGCTATTTCTTATATTCCCCTATATAAAGGCATGGCTTACGCCGCCGGCTATAACGCAGAAAATCCGTCCATGCCTTTACACGAGCCCAATATATTGCTTCTAGTTTTATATATTTTCATTCAAGTATTCTTTGTAACAATGGTCTATGGGCCAATCGCCGCGTTTCTGGTTGAATTGTTCCCGACTAAAATTCGCTATACTTCCATGTCACTACCCTATCACATTGGTAACGGCGTATTTGGAGGATTAGTACCACTCGTTGGAACTTATCTCGTAGATAAAACAGGTGACATGTACGCGGGCCTTTACTACCCAATCACTTTAGCGATAATAACTTTTATAATCGGTAGCATTTTTATAAAAGAAAACCGTCAAACAATTAGTATGACTCAGTAACCGATTTGATCATGTGATCACTATCAAAACTGAATCGCTTTTCAAAAGGCGACTGACGAACTGGACAGTCGCTAATATCGCAAGCAGCGCAGTATTTTCGACCGCAGGGATCTAAATGAAATGCAAATTCGCCATCATAAGGATAGTCATTGACTACTCTTTTTTCAAAATCGTGAGTAGCCTTGTGAGCTTTAGAAACATCCCAGAATTCGGGGACTATTAAATGAGCATCGATATGATGAAAGGTACCAGCACGGATCGATCTCAAGTTATGAATATTGATAATTCCAGGTTTAATATTTTTTTGAATAGCAGTAGCTAATTCTTTTAGTGATTCTTGATCCATTTCATCTGTCAAACCGGAAACAGATCGACGAACAATTTTGTAGGCTTCTACTAGTAAATGCAAAGCTACAAATGCCGATACAACTGAATCAATCCACATCAATTGAGTTAATTTCACCAGCAGCAAACCAAATAAAACACCAGCCGTAGTATAAACATCGCTCATCAGGTGAACCGCGCTCGCAATGAGTGTAACGGATTTTCGTTTTTCACCGACTCGTCGTAAAGCAAATGACATAAATAAATTCACTAACGAAGCGAGGAATATGAACGTCATCCCCAATTCAATTTCAACGACAGGCTGACTAGTTTTAAATGCCTGAACACTCTCAATTAAAATAGAAACACCGGCGAAAAAGACTAAGCCACCTTCAAATGCGGCGGAAAAAAATTCAAGTTTACCATGACCATACGGATGATTTTCATCGGCTGGCATCGCTACGAAATGTATAACACCTAATGCCGTAAATGCCGTCAAAACATTAATTAAAGTTTCAACCGCATCCCCAAATATAGCCGTCGAACCAGAAACAAAATAACCCGCTGTTTTCAACGCTAAAACAACAAAGCTTACAGCAATATTAATTTGTGCAATTCTAATTTTCTCTTTAGTTGCTGTATCTTGAAGGTCCATAACCGACAATTATCGCGCTTTCATTTAGTTTTCAATTAGTTTTATTAGCCTACTCGCTGCTTGTGTTTCTTAGCTACAGGAGGGGCAGGAAGTGAAACTTTTTTCTTCTTTTTTGTACCTGCTGCTGAGGCTGTAATAGCCGAAGGGGATTCTTTTGACTTTGCATTTTGGCGCTCTAGTGCTTCTTCAGAGCTTTTGTTTTTGTAAAAACACACTTTATTTCGTCCATTTTCCTTTGCTTCATACAACGCATGATCGGCACGGCGAACAAGTTCCTTAGGAGAAATATTTTCGTATGGATCCGTAACGGCGAAACCAACGGAAATAGTTAATTGAATTTCGTCATCACCGCTGCGGAATGTGGTTCCTTCTACCGACTTACGTAAACGTTCACAGTAGAAAAGCGCCCCATCAAAATTAACCTCTGTTAGAACAATCAAAAACTCATCACCACCGTAGCGAGCCGGAATATCTATATTGCGTGTATTCGCACGAACGATTTTACCCATCTCCGAAATAACGAAACTACCAAACAAATGGTCATGACCGTCATTAACGCCCTTGAAATGATCCATATCAAACATGATCACACACACTTGACGCCCGAATCGTCGGGCCCTTTGCAATTCAAAATCAAGTTTTTGATATAACGACCGCATATTCAGGAGACCGGTTAAGTCATCCGTGTCTGCCAACTCTTTTAGTTTTTCGTTGGCGTACATCAGTTGCTCTTGAAGGTCACGGATGCGTAAATGAGTACGAACACGAGCTAATAATTCAAGAGGAACAAAAGGTTTCACAATGTAGTCATCGGCCCCACTATCTAAGCCAAGAATAATAGACTCTGTCGAAGACTCATCACTTAGCAATAACAAGGAAGCAAATGGACGAATTTCCCTAATTTTTGCGATTGCGCGGATGCGTTGATCTCTGTCTTTGAAGTCCACCAAGATAATGGCGGGCATCCAGGAATCAATAACACGAATTCCCTCTTCCAAAGAGTCAACGCCAACGGCGTTGTAACCTTCCCACTTCAAAGGCTCTAAGATGACGTCAATCCCTTGCGGATCGTCATCGATCACCAATATTTTTCTAGATTTAGCAGGCCTCTCAATATCTTGGGACATCATTTAAGTTTACGGCAGATTTTAGCGGAAACAATAGATCCAGGTCGGCCAAAGTCTGCTTAATCTGTGCCTCCGTCCGGTATTTTGTGATTGAAGATTCCTTGAGAAAAAACTAGTATTTCCCCCATGAACAACTCACATGAAATCGAAAAAAAATGGCAGGCCCAGTGGGCCAAAGAAAACGTATTCAAGGCTGACCCAAAGTCTACTAAACCAAAGTACTATGCTTTAGACATGTTCCCGTACCCATCTGGTACAGGCTTACACGTAGGACACGCAGCTTCGTACATGCCCACAGAAATTATTTCTCGCTATAAACGGGCTAAAGGCTTCAACGTGCTTCACCCAATGGGATACGATGCGTTTGGTTTACCTGCTGAACAATTTGCAATTCAAACAGGAATTCACCCTGCGATCACGACTGACAAAGCCATCAACAACTTTCGCCGACAACTTCAGTGTGTAGGGTTAAGCTTTGATTGGAGTCGTGAGATTTCAACCTGTGACCCCAAGTACTACAAATGGACGCAGTTTATTTTCACTAAACTATTTGAACGTGGCCTAGCATACCAAAAAGAAGTTCCTGTTAACTGGTGCCCAGCTTTGAAAACTGTTCTTGCAAACGAAGAAGTTGTTGATGGTAAGAGCGAACGCGGCGGTCATCCTGTCATTCGGATGCCGATGAAACAATGGATGCTGAAAATTACAGATTATGCAGAACGCTTAGCGAGCGATCTTGACACTATCGATTGGCCTGAACGAACAAAAGAAGGCCAAAGAAACTGGATCGGTAAATCAGAGGGCGCTAAAGTCGATTTTGAACTCCAAGGTTCAAATGAAAAAATCACCGTATTCACGACCCGCCCGGATACTTTGTTTGGCGTAACGTTCATGGTATTAGCCCCAGAAAACCCAATCGTTCCAAAAATTTCAACAGCAGCAGAGCTTCCAAAAATTCAGGAGTACATCAAAAAGACTCTAGCAAAATCGGAAGTTGATAGAAAAGCAAATACGGAAAAAACAGGTCAATTCACCGGTGCCTATGCCATTCACCCGATGACTCAAAAACCAGTACCTATCTGGATCAGCGATTACGTACTTAATGACTACGGTACCGGCGCTATCATGGCCGTTCCGGCACATGACCAACGCGACTTTGAATTCGCTCAAGCCTTTAACTTGGAAGTTTTACCTGTATTACAGGGACCAAATAACGAACCATTACCCTTCGAAGGTGACGGTAAATTGATAAACAGTGATTTCCTAAATGGTCTTGATAAGAAAGCCGCAATTCAGAAAATGAATCAACATTTAGAAGCAACAAAGAAAGGACAAAAAGAAGTCCAGTACAAACTACGTGACTGGTTATTCTCGCGCCAACGATACTGGGGTGAGCCATTCCCTATGGTGCGTTTCCCGGAAAAAGGTTTATCAGCACTTCCTGTAAATGAATTACCGGTTTTACTTCCTGAAGTAGCCGACTATGAACCAACAGAAAAAGGGGAACCGCCTTTGGCTCGCGTTCCAAGCTTTGTGAACTACAAATCACCTCAAGGACAAACGGGAACTCGCGAAACCGATACTATGCCGGGTTCTGCGGGATCGTCTTGGTATTTCTTACGTTTCACGGACCCTCACAATGATGCCGAACCATTTTCGCAAGACGCTCAAAAATACTGGATGCCTGTCGATTTATACGTCGGCGGACCCGAGCATACGGTAGGACACTTGTTGTACGCACGCTTTTGGCAAAAAGTTCTTTTTGATGCAGGTTTAGTTTCTCACCCAGAGCCATTCAAAAAACTAGCTCACCAAGGAATGATCTTGGGAAAAGATGGCGAGAAAATGTCTAAATCTCGCGGGAATGTCGAGCCACTTGAAGAAGTGATCGAAAAATTTGGAGCCGATACGGTAAGAACATTCATCTGCTTTTTAGGGCCGATGGATAAAGATAAAGCCTGGTCGCCG
The DNA here is from genome assembly GCA_002345205.1 of Bdellovibrionaceae bacterium UBA2316. Lineage (GTDB taxonomy): Bacteria > Bdellovibrionota > Bdellovibrionia > Bdellovibrionales > Bdellovibrionaceae > UBA2316. The sequence continues at coordinate 12,285 of DDVI01000129.1, forward strand.
ACGGGAGTTGAAGGCGTAAAACGTTTCTTAGAGCGCATTTCCCGCTTAGTGTTTGATGACAATGGCAACGTCGTAGCTAAAGACACACCGATGTCAGACGATTTAAAGAAATCTTTGCACAAAACGATTAAAAAAGTAACAAACGATATCGAAACAATGGGGTTTAATACGGCAGTTAGCCAAATGATGATTTTGGTGAACGAAGTGTACAAGCAAGATACGCGTCCAAAAGAATTGATGCTGACTCTGGCGCAGCTTTTGATGCCATTTGCACCTCACTTGGCCGAAGAAATCTGGCATAAGCTTGGTGGTCAGGGATTTGTATCCTTAGCTCCATGGCCTAATTACGACGAAGCCTTGTGCAAAGATGACAAAATTACATTAGGGGTACAAGTAAACGGCAAGATGCGCGGAACCATAGAAGTGGGTCCTGAAGAGGCTCAGGATTCAGCTGTAGCACTTGCTATGCAGATTGCTACTGTAACGAATGCGCTCGGTGGAAAATCACCTGACAAAATTATTTACAAAGCGGGCAAAATTTTAAACATGATCGTGAAATAATCTTGCGGGGACGGGGTTTTTAAAATACAAACAATTTCGTTTAACAATTTAACGAAATGCAGCCGCGCTGGCTGCTGTTACAAGGGACGCGATGGAAAATAAATCCACTCATGAATCGACGTTAGTATCTGAAAACTCTCTTCCCGTTCAAAGCAAATCGAATCCTCTAAAACCTCAGCCATGGACTCCAGAAGACAGTGCTGAGTTATACGGAATCAACAACTGGGGTAATGGTTACTACCGAGTTAATTCGAATGGAAATGTTCAGATCACTCCGACCGGTGCAAACGGTCCTTCCGTCGACCTATTTGAGTTAACTCAAGATTTATTAGATCGTGGTATTCGCGTACCTATCATGATCCGTTTCACTGATATCATCAAAGCGCGCGTTCAATTACTTTATAACTGCTTCAACAAAGCGATTTCGGAATTTGGATACAAAGCAGAATACAATGGCGTTTACCCAATCAAAGTGAATCAACAACGTCACTTAGTTCAAGATATCGTTCATTTTGGTAAAGACACTCGTTTGGGCTTAGAGTGCGGCTCTAAACCCGAATTATTGGTTGTTCTAGCGTTAATGAATAACCCAAATGGCGTTATCATCTGCAATGGTTTTAAAGACATCGAATACATCGAAACAGCTATCTTGTCTCAAAAACTAGGTAAGAAAACGATCATCGTTGTAGACCGCAAAGAAGAACTAAAAATGATCATCCAAGTGGCGAAGAAATTTAACACTCGCCCAAAAATTGGTTTCCGCGCAAAATTAAACACGCAAGGTGCTGGTAAATGGGTAGATTCTTCTGGCGCTCGCTCTAAGTTCGGTTTAACAGCGATGGAAATCGTTGAAGGCATGGAACTTCTGAAGTCTGAAAATATGCTAGATTGCCTTGAATTACTTCATTACCATATCGGATCTCAAGTTCCTTCAATCCAAAGCATCAAGTCGTCTTTAAAAGAAGGCGCTCGTTTCTATACGGAAATCTACCAAATGGGTGGAACAGGCCTGAAATACATCGACGTAGGCGGCGGTTTAGGCGTGGATTACGATGGCACTGGCCATTCAGATTCATCAATCAATTATTCCGAACAAGAATACGCAAATGACGTAGTTTCTATCCTTCAAGCTCTGTGCGATGAAAAGAATATTCCACATCCAAATATCGTAACGGAATCAGGTCGCGCGCTCGTTGCGCATCACTCAGTTTTAATTTTCAATGTTCTAGGCGTAAATCACTTGCACAGAAGTGCACCTCCACGTTTAGTAACCAAGAAAGATCCGGGCATCATGCAGGATCTTCAGTACATCTACGAAAAAGTTAACCTTAACAATATTAATGAGTGTTTTAACGATTTAACTCAATCGAAACAAGAAACTCTTCAATTATTCACATATGGCGTATTGAATCTTGAACAGCGCGCTTGGTGCGAAACGATGTACTTCTCGATCGCGACAAAAATGCTTCAGATCTCTAAAAATGCGCCCGACGTTGAAGATATTGAAGCGACACTTCGCCAAGAATTGTGTGATACGTATTACTGTAATTTCTCTGTCTTCCAATCGGTTCCAGATTCTTGGGCCGTTGGTCAATTATTCCCAGTAATGCCTATTCACCGTTTACAAGAAGAACCACATCACGAAGCTACATTAGCGGACTTGACGTGTGACTCTGATGGTAAAATGGAAAAATTCATCGATTCTAAAACGGGTCAATACAAACAGACTCTACAAATCCATGAAGTAAAGGAAACAGAATCCTACTATTTAGGCGTCTTCCTGACCGGCGCTTACCAAGAGATCCTAGGCGATTTGCACAATCTTTTTGGCGATACAGATGCCGTTCACATTTCTATGGGCCCAGCAGGCTACACAATCGATCATTACGTTCCGGGTGATACGGTAACTGAAGTTCTTTCTTACGTTCAGTATGATCGTAATAAAATGATTGATAACGTTCGCCAGGCATCAGAAGAATTCATTCAAAAAGGCAGCATTTCTAAACAAGAAGCTAAACTATTGATTAAACACTATGAAGAAGGCTTATCAGGTTACACATACCTAGAAGACCTTGAATAAAAAAATGGCGCTCACCTGAGCGCCATTCCTTGAAGATTTAGACTAACTAAACAAAATTACTGACACTTGTACGTTGATGATGCTTTCAATTTAGCGGCTTTGAACACAAGGCTTAATTTACCTTTAGTCGATTTATCTGCCGTCGGGCGCACTGATTTTGCAATATCTAAAGTTAGGTCTACATCACCACCATCGAATGTGTAGGAATCACCACCCATACGGTGCGCAGCCGTCACAGGCATTACCTGAGGTTGCGCCCCTAAAGCTTCAACGATTAAGTAAGACTTGCTTACTGATGAACACACAGTGATTTTTTTTGCGAATTCAGCGGCGATTTGCTGATCACCCGCTGCAGGCGCTGACGTGCACACATCGGCTTCCTTCGTACCAATTGGACATTGGATTCCAGCAAAAGCAGATGTCGATAAAAGAACTAATGATAATACGAATGATTTCATAAGGACCTCGGGGTTCACCTGTCACATTTTAGACAGGTAAAAAGTAAACTATCGCGCCTGGCCTGCCGTCTGATTTCCGCGGCTATTACGTTTAAGGTTGGAACCCGTTGTCGGCTTCTCGGGCTGGTTAAATGAAGCCACGCTCTCATTACAGATCCAAGGATCTAGAATATCTACGGCTTGTCTTACTCGGAAACTTTTATGAAAATTCTCACCGTGAACGGAAGGAGCCGCATAGTTACATTCATTTTGAGTCAGTACACGCTCACTCTTTTTGTATTTAACCGAGGCCTCTTCGCCTGTTGGAGCTTTAGGGGTAAATTCAATATCTACTTTATCTAATACACACACGTTATTCACAACTTTAAAACGGTACCACCGATGATACTCACCGTCTTGTGTGTGATCTTTAAGTTCATTTTTTACTGCCGCGGTCATTTCAACATTTGGCTCAAATGAAGGAACATTTTTAGTAGACGTCACTGCCAGTGTCCATGTTTCGGTTTGAGTTTCTTTATTAAAACCAGAACTCGCATAAACCGCTGTTTTAGGGTCACCATTTATATTGAATTGAAAATTAGGCAATCCACTTTTTGAGTAACTAGACGCCTCTTTGGTTGTTACCGTAGCCCCTGGTTTTCTTAAATTACCTAGCCCGCGTCTTTCCAAAAAGCGATTCGCAAACTCGACACAGCTCAAGTTATTCGGAATTTCGGTAAGTTCACCAAACAAAGGTTTAGCGCTCTTTTTGTTTCTGCACAAAGCTCCGGCTGCCTTTTTAAAGCATTCATATTGATCGGACTTTTTAACGCTATTACATGATTCAACCGCTGAAGCAGAGTCAGCATCTTCTAATTCGATACTTCTAGAATCCGCATCTATACAATAGAAAAGAGGCTTTTTAGCGGCCACTTTGTCTTTAGAAAAAGCAAAATCACCAGCAACTAAAAGTAATAAAACAGCAAATGTTAGTCTCACGTAATATCTCCTTCCAATAGATCTGACCAAATTAGATCGATAGAACAGAGCACTCCTTAACGAGACTATACTAATATCTAGAAAAATAAAAAGCCCCTCGGTTTTCACCGAAGGGCACTTTAAAGAACATATTTTTAAAACAGTCCGTTAGTATTTATTTACCAACGTTCGTGTTTTTCATTTCAGTCATACCTTGTTGGATACGAGCTTGAAATTCATTTTCCATTTCGATCAAATTGCTAGCAGAAAGACTTAGAGTCGTTCCAGCCGGGCAGCTCGTACCTTTTGCAGAAACTACTTTTAGTTCAGCAATTGGATTTTGTGACGTAGGTTGGTTAATTAAGCGAAGAACATCGCCTTCATCTAATTGACATTGGCTACCATCAGCTTCTTCAACGGTTAAATCAGAATGAACTACCATCAAACGACCTTGAGTTAAGATTTGAGCTGGGTCCATCGTTGTGTTGTTTTGAACCGCCGCTTGTTGCTGTTTAAGAGCTTGCTCAACCTGAATACGAACTTCTTCTTTAATTTGTTCACTGATTGCAACTTGGTTGTACTGCTGCTGAACGGCAATAACTTCATTATCTGCAGCGATACGATCGTAGTTAGACTGGATCAACGACATTAACAAGTAGTCAGTCAACCAGTACGCAGGAGAGTAATAACTAACGTATGGACGGTAATAGTTATAGTACCAAGGATTATAGCTCCAGTGCCAGTTATAAGAAACTGGGCGTGACCATGTAGTTAATGTCCAGCTGTAGTAATTATAATCGTAATATGACGGACGGTAGAAGTATGAAGGGTATCCGTAGTAGTTATTTTGAACGTACACAGTTGTGTAGTTATTATTATACTGACGATAGATCACGGGTCTATTGTTCCAAGTAGAATATTTCTCCTGATACACAGTTTTACCATAACGATCTTGTTGATATCTTAAACCGTCTCTAGTTCTAATTTCAGAAACACCGCTTTTGTACTTAGTAACAACGTCACCATTTGAACGGCGCTCAGTGTCGCTGATTTTAACTTCTTTACCCGTTTTATCGTAACGGATTGATTCTTTTCTGACGCTTCCGTTTTTATCAACAAACGTGTGAGTATAACCTTTACCGTCTTTATGAACTTTATCAGTCGTTCCATCAGCTCTTACACGGCTTTGACCGGGCTTAAGTTCTTTTAGTAGAATTGTGCCATTTTTATTAACTTGTGGTTGGTTGTTTGAATAACCGCCATAGTTGTTTTTAGGTTGAACTGGTTTAGCCGTGTCATACTTAGGTTTTGAATAAGTATAATCATTGTATTTGTAGTTAGAATTCGAACCACCGTAATTTGGAGTCGTAGTTGGTTTTGAAGACGAGCTTGAACCATAGCTAGACGACGAACCATAATTTGGTTTGCTTGAGCCATAAGATGATGACGAACCTGAGTT
>DDVI01000129.1:18096-18266 GCA_002345205.1 Bdellovibrionaceae bacterium UBA2316
ACTTATAGTTAGATGACGAACCACCATAGTTTGGTTTGCTCGAGCTAGATGACGATGAACTTCCTGGAGTTACTGTCGGCTTTGGAATCGACTTGTTGTAATTGTAGTCGTTGTAACTAGGAGCAGAGTAGCTAGGCTTGCTTGAACTATAAGATGATGACGAACCTGAG
>DDVI01000129.1:18570-69640 GCA_002345205.1 Bdellovibrionaceae bacterium UBA2316
CTTATAGTTAGATGACGAACCATAGTTTGGCTTGCTTGAGCTATATGACGACGACGAACCTGAGTTACTTTTTGAAGACGAAGATGAAGAACCGTAGTTATAGCTAGAAGATGATCCACCATAGTTTGGTTTGCTTGATGAACTTCCTTTGCTTGAGCTAGAACCGCCATATGAAGATCCACCGCTGCTTTTCGACGACGATGAGTTTCCATAAGTTACCGTGGGTGCATTGTACTTGTAGTTAGACGATGATCCACCGTAGTTCGGCTTGCTGTTATTCGATGAATTTTTGTTTTGAGCGTGAGCTGAAAACGAAACCATTGAAACAACAACCGCTAAAGACAGAACATTTTTATTGAAAGTGTTTTTCATAATGTTACCTTTTTGGGTTAAGTTAATAATTTAATTGGACCCCCGCTTTATTTGACAATTTTGGGCAAAAAGCAATGGCAATCTGACAGTAATCTTTTCCTGTCCACTTTCTTAACAGATCGATTTTACAAAGGAAACTGGTGCTAAAACGCCAAAGCTCAGTGGGGCCATTTTGCACAAAGACACTAGGTAATATTATCCAGTCAAAAACACTCACGAATTACCAAACAAATAAATGCCCTTTCAAAGCCGCTCAGTGCATCGTTTTGCGGTGATCGCATAATGACACCATCCCATGCGCATTTTGTTCGTGTCTTGATATGATACAAAGTTTACACGTTTAAAAATCTGTGATGCGAAACGTTTACAAATTTGGTCGCCAAGTTCTAGATTCTCAAAGTGAAACACTCGTTGGTGAAATAACGCGAACTCACAGGCATATCTCTTGTATCTATACCTTCTCAAGAGGGACAATTATGAAAACACTAAGCTTATCTTCACTTGTAATTCTAGCGATCTGTTTCCAAAATTTTAACTTTGTAAATCTACTAGATAAGAAATATTTCGTAGACGAAAAGACGCGCGTAACTCACGCTCGTGAAATCTTAGGGAAAGAATATAAGAAGAGCGACGTTTCTAAACTAGAAGGCGTTAAATTCTTCCATATCTATTTATATGACTTAGCCCTTAAAAATTTGCCACAAAAGCACAAGAAGTATTCTAACCGAATTACTAAGGCTATCATTAAAGAATCTAAACAATACGGGATCGATCCCGTGTTTATCGCATCGATTATCCAGACGGAAAGCTCATTTAATCCAGAAGCACGCGGATTAGCGGGTGAAGTTGGTTTAATGCAGCTTATGCCATCAACGGCAAAAGAAGTCGCTGAGCGCCTAAAGATCAAATGGCGAGGCCCCAAGACTCTATTAGATCCTGTAAACAACATCCGCATTGGAGCGGCTTACATCAGTCATTTACGTGGCCATTTCGAAAACAAACCATATCGTTATATGGCCGCCTATAATGTGGGTCCTGGCAAAATCGGCAGAATTGAAAACAGCAAAGATGTTCCCAGATTCTATTCTGATAAAGTGATGAAGTACTACGAACAGTTCTATAAGAAAGTAGCCATCATCCAAGTTCCAGACAATTTGGCTTCTAATTAGGCCCTACCCATATATTCAATTTAAACAAAAAAAACGCGTTCTGGAGTTTCCCAAGAACGCGTTTAAATTTTAATTTTTCAGATCATCCGCTCTTAGCTTTTGTGCCTGTGAGTGATGAGCCCGTGAGAAGGATCATAAGGAGAAAGTCCTACTGAAACTCTATCTCCTAAAATCACCTTGATCTTGAACTTTTTCATTTTTCCGCACAGTCGGGCTGTAATTGTCAGCCCGTTTTCAAGTTCAATATGGTAAGTTCCACCACCTGAAAGGTTAGAAACCTTACCCTCAACTGTGACTAAATCATCTTTAGCCATTACAGTTAATCCTTAGTTTTAAGGACAAACTAGTAACGAGGTTTTCTATCGCTGTATCCGCCACCGAAAGACTTACCACGTCCGCCGCCACCGCCGCCGAAGCCACGTCCGCCGCCGCCACCTTCACGTGGAGCCATTGGTTTAGCTTCGCTAACATTAATAGCGCGACCTGATTGTTCAGTGCCGTTTAATTTTTCGATTGCTGAAGACGCTTCTGCTTCAGTAGACATTTCTACGAAACCGAAACCTTTGCTACGTCCTGATTCTCTGTCAGTTACAACTTTAGCTGATTCTACTGTTCCGAAAGCAGCAAAGATGTCTGATAATGATTGATCATCGATAGCGTATGATAAGTTGCCTACGTAAATTTTCTTGCCCATGAGTTCCTCCTTAGGATTGGGTGGTCTTCTAAAGGAATTGAGCCTAATGCTATTCTCTTAAGACGGACGCGTACATTGAGCCTCTGTTTCTACACGTTTTTATTTAAAATGCTACAAAAAAACACAGGGCGTTGGCGACCAAAACACGTTCAAATAGCTCACAATCCCCGTGATGGTCGATTTTCGCAGTTAAGTTGTTATGTTTTGGTTAAAAAATAGGACCTTTTTTAAGCATGGGTAAAATTTCCCTATTGAGCCTCAATAGACAGAGGGTGAACTAGAAACCATAGGTTAACTGAATTTTAAGAATTTCAATGATTGGTATATTGTAGATAAGATCAATTGACTTGTCTGCTTTGTCTCGGTCACTGGCATCCATGTAGTTAAAGATATCCGTGTTCTTAGTTTTATTAAACGAATGAAAATATATTGAAAACCAATCTATACCTAAGCTTAAGCCATTTTCCCAAGTAAACAGATTACCCAAACCAAATTGAAAACCCATCGATCTAAAATCAAATAGCGGTGCAATCGGAATCGACTGTGTTGGGAAAATAGATAATTCTAACGATGCTCTGAAGTCATATTTCATCAATCCATATGACATATAGAAGCTTTGCGAATCACCAAAGCTCTTTAACACTACGCCATACTTAGATTCTTTAATGCCGCCAATATCCAAACTGAATGCAGGAAATTTGATACTTTGGGATTGATACTCTAACGCAATCGTCTTTCGTTCCGAAATATTATAGCTTAAATTCGCACCCAGTTTGCTAGGCAACCACATGGAAACTAATCCCCAGCTGATACCGACATTGATTGGCTTAATGTAGCGAAGCTGACGATTTGTTCTCTTTTCAACTGTCGTATCCGTTTGATTAGAAACTTCGGTACGATCTTCAACGGCAGACTCAGAATCATTTTTTTCTATCGCCCCCGGCACCTCGACCGAAACTTCAGTAGGAGTTTTTTCAACCGCTTTTTTTTGAGTCTTTGCTTTTGTTTGCGCAAAGACTAATTGAGCAGCCAGTATTACAAAAATTATTTTTTTAAAGACCATGTGTTTATTCCTACTCCATAATTATAAGTATCTCTTGGTTTCGTAAACCGATTTACATGTGCATAGTAACTATACTTATCCATAAACAAAAACAAATAAGGATTATCATCAGCGATCAATTGATACGCCCTTTCAAAAATACCGATACGTTTTTTCCTATCTAGTGTCATTCGGCCGATTTCAATGAGCTTGTCCACTTCAACATTTTTATAACCAACAAAATTAGAGCCACCTTTTTGCGAAGACTCTGAATGCCAAAGCTGTTTTGGATCTGGATCAACACCACCACCCGCCCATGACAGTGCCAATGCATCAAAACTTAAATCGTTTTTCGATTTCATCATTAAATTGAAGTCTTGATACTTAAGTTCCATATCGATTCCAAAGCTTCTAAAGTCTTCACGCAGATACTGCCAGACCTTTTCAAAATCCTTGTTCGCATATGTTAGCACAAATTTAAAATCAAGTCGTACACCATCAACTGTTTTATCCAAAATCCCGTCTTTGTTGCTATCCATCCATCCGGCTTTTTTAAAAAGCGAAGTCGCTGTTTTAACATCACGAACAAATGGTCTAATTTTTCCACCATATTCTTGGTTGTGCAAAAAAGGTCCGTTTATTACGCTCAACTGATTATCAAAAAAAACTTTATTAATCTCTTCTTTATTAACCAATAAATTTAGGGCGCGGCGAATATTTGGATCAATGAACAGGGGTTTCGCTAAATTCCATCCAAGAAATGACCATGCCTTAGGGATTTTGTTTTCGACTTTAACCTTGGTCAATGTCTTTTGTGCAACATCGCTCGTAAGCTTGCGTTCTAAAAAATCAGCGTTAGGAAACTCTAAAAAATCGATTTCTGATTTTTTCAATTTCTCAATTCTGATTTCTTCATCTTTGATAATTTGAAATTCAATATTTTCAAAATTATTTAATCCCTTTAAATGATTTACGTTGAAGCCAAAGTATTTTTCAAAAAGCTTCAGACTCAAACGTTTACCTTTCTCGTAGGATTCTAACTGGTATGGTCCTGCACAGTTTAATTGGTTCGGCAGCTGAGTTTTCACATCATATATCGCCTTAGGTAAAATCCAATTAGTTGCGGCCACTTCAAAATTTTTGAAATAACTATTCTTGAAATTAATTTTAATCTTATTCGGCGCTAAAATTTCGACTTTATCTATTCCATCAAAGTAGGCGGCCACCGCTGGATTAATTGCCGCATTTTTTTTGTAAACATCAAAAGAGAACTGAATATCTTCTGCTTTAAGCTTTTCACCGTTATGAAAAAATACATTGTCTCGAATATAAAAAACTACTGCTGAATTATCCTTTGCGAGCTCCCACTTTTCAGCGATAGCCCCCTGCCAGGCGTATGTATCTATATCACGCTTTAAAAGCGAATCACATGTCCACGTCTGAACATCAACCGCATAATCAGATGTAGATAGTAAAGGATTTAGTATTTCAGGATCTTCATTTAACACCATTTTTAGCTGGCCCGATCGAGTTTTTGCGGCCTGGGCTATGAAATGAATACATAAAAACAAAATCAGCAACGGTACGGAGAATATTTTTTGGCTCATAGGTTACATTATTTTAATTCTTACTCAGATAGATTCAATGCCGATTCAATAGAATGTTGTTTTCAATGCAAAAGTAGGGTAGCTAAAACGACACTGTAAAACACGAGGAATTATGATACAATTTGACCCATCTACCACAATCTCTTCTGATTTCGGAATTTTTGGAATTCCAGCCAAAGAAGAGGAATCTAAAATCGTTCTGTTACCTGTTCCTTGGGAAGTAACTACATCATACGGTTCGGGCGCATCCTTTGGTCCAGTTATGGTTCGCCAAGCCAGTGAGCAAATCGACTTATTCGATCTAGAAACCGGCAAAGCTTATGAAGAAGGTTACTTCATGCGCGAGTACCCTGAAGATTTGAAAAAGAAAAACGACATCTTTAAAGAAAAGGCACAAAAAGTAATTCAGATGAAAACTGAATTAAGCAAAGACAAAGAGTCTATAACGAAGTTAACCAAAGAAGTTAATATTGCCTGCACAGAAATGACGAACTGGGTTCGCGAGCAATCCGAAGGAATTTTGAATTCTGGAAAAATTTTAGGTTTAGTGGGCGGTGACCACTCGACTCCATTTGGCGCGATCCAAGCCGTTAGTAAAAAATTAAAAGGGGATTTTGGTGTATTACACATTGATGCTCATGCTGATTTGCGTATGGCTTACCAAGGTTTTGAGCAATCGCACGCATCCATTATGTACAATGTGATAACTCACGAACATCGTCCGAAGAAATTAGTTCAAGTCGGAATTCGCGATTTCTGCGAAGAAGAATATGATTTCATTCAATCACGTTCGGATATAACGACATTTTTTGATTTGGAATTGAAAAAACAATTACTGAATGGCTCAACATGGGCGCTGCTTTGTCAAAAGATCGTCGAAGAACTGCCTAAAAATGTATACATTTCATTTGATATTGATGGTTTAGATCCCGTTTTCTGCCCTCACACGGGCACACCCGTTCCGGGCGGACTGAGTGTCGATCAGATTTTTTTCTTATTCGAAGCTATCGTTAAATCTGGACGCAAGATTGTATCATTTGACCTCAACGAAGTTTCCACGGGTGGCTTAAGCCCTGATGAGGCCGACGATTGGGATGGCAACGTAGGCGCACGCGTTCTTTATAAACTTTGCGGATGGAGTATTGTTTCGCAAAAAAAGAATTAGCGACTGACTCTGACTATTCTTAGTGCCCTAGTGGTAGGGCACTAAATTAACCGCGAGCGTAACGTTTATTTAGAGATTCACGAATCTCAGCACCTTCGATGCTTAAACGCGTCCAAGGGATCGCTTTTAAACGCTCAGGCTCGATTGACTCTTCAGTTTCTTCGCATACGCCGAAAGAACCATTCTCGATTCTGGCCAATGCGCTTTCAATTTCAATTAATTGATTTCTTAGTCGGTCTTGCATGTTAACGAATTCCTGTTCCGCAAGTACACGTACTGTTTGATCAGCTTCGTCTCCTCCAGTTTCCATATTGTCTAACTGGCTACGCGCATCTCTGACTCTATTCAATAAGTCCGTTTTGATATTCTGCAATTTTGTTTTGCACTCAGCAATCAAAGCTGGCTTTAAAGCGGCATTCCCTGCCATAGTCCCCTCCTTGTTTTATTTTGCCAAAATATTAGGCAAAATTAAATCAACCCCTTGTCTCCCCCGTAAAAACTCTACCTAAATAGAGCACTAAAAAGGAATGTACCTATTAATAGGTAAGTTTGAAATTTTTGCAACAGTTTTCTTAAATGTACTTAAATCTTGATAAGTATCTGATAATACGTAGCAAACGTGCGTAATTGTTATGAGAGGTATTAGCAAAACATAACCCAACCTAGACATATGTCAGGTTCTTATTTTTACTTCAAACAAAGTGCGACTTTTTTAATCAAATCGTCGGTCGCTTTATTCAACTTCGCCAAAATAGCTTCGGTTTTATCAACTCGTTTTGTGTGGGCCTTAGCGCTTCGTAAGGCTTGTTCGCGCACGTATAAACGTTGCTTCGTTGAATCCGAATGCATTTTGATAGCGGTATAAGACACTTGTTCAGATGCTGATTTATAATTCTCTAAAAGGTTTTCTGTGATTTGGCTTTGAGCCGCACGCATTTGCTTGAGCTCATCTTTGATTGAAGAACAATCGACCGCGCCCCACGCCCAATGCGAGAACGTTAATGTAATCATATAAAAGAAAACGATATAGCGACCCATTGGCAACCTCCACCCGATGCAGAGGTTAGAGCAAGACTGAGTCCGTTTAAGGGCTCAGTCTATTATTGATAAAATTAAACTGAAGGTTCAGAGTTTAGAAAATTTTCAAACTCGTCTTTAGATTTGCCAATTGAATATGGCAACAGAAGGCGCACTAGATGCGTCTTTCCTCGAAGGACAGAAATCTTGCCGGCCGACTTTTCTGTGCTCTCGAAAAACTGAAGGAATGTAGTGGCCATCGCCAATAACGATTCGAATACATAAAGAAGTTCTTTGTCATTTTTAATTTGAACCATTTTACCATCAGCAACCCAGTGACGATAAAGCACCTTCATAAGCTTCATCATTTTAGCCATGTGGTTCTTCCACATTTTTGCTAATGCAGGATCTTTGCGACGAAGAGCATACATCTCGCGATGGAAAAAACGATATTTCCAATATACATCAAAATTTTCTTCGACAAACTGGACCGGAGACATAGATGAAATATGTTTTGGACTCCAAATCTTGTATGTCTCTTTACACATTCTTCGGAATAGTTCCGCAATGATTTCTTCTTTATTATCGTAGTGAAAGTACAAATTTCCCGGAGAGATATTCATATCTTTAGCAATGTGATTTGTGGTGATAGCCACAACTCCGTTTTTGTTAAACAACTCTACGGACACATCTAAGATTCTATCTTTGGTTTTCATGGGACCCTTATAGGCTTAGGTCGATGGTTAGGCAATAGAATTTTGGCCAAAATTTCCGCGAAAATGTTTGGCCGGACTTGAAGTTATTACAAATAAAGTATCTAATTAAAGTTCGCATAGAAAAACGCAGATAAAGAAATAGAAACTTACTTTTTTAGGGTTGGTAACATTGCATAAAAAAATCAAAATTCAGATTGGAATTTTAGTAAGCTTAATGGTCGCTTTTGTGACATTAACCGCATTTAACTATGAAGATTCAGAGATCGAAGTTATTTCTAAACAAGTTAAACGTAATCTAGAGCAACGCACTCAGATCGCTAATACGATGTCTAAGTACATTAAAGCAGGTCATTTTCCAACGGATGTAGACTTTGATTGGTTCGATCGTAAAGATAAATTTCAAGTTAACTACACACTGGACGAGCGCCTTCAAGCGGATGCAGATAACCTACTAAAAAGATATCGCCCCGACTATGGTGCCGTTGTTTTGCTGGATGCAACCACGGGTAGAATATTGGCTCTATCTAGTTACCAAAAAGATGACCCAAAAGCGTCACACTTAGCATTGCGCGCGACCTACCCCGCTGCTTCATTATTTAAGATCATAACAGCCTCGGCAGCAATCGAAAAAGCCGGCGTGTCACCCTACCACACTATCAAATTTAACGGCGCGAACTACACTTTGTATAAAAAGAATGTGATGACGGACAAAGAAAATCGTTGGACTCGTAAAATCACATTGAAGGATGCATTTGCTCGTTCGATCAACACCGCATTTGGTCGCTTAAGTTTAGAAACATTAGAACCCGCTGACTTATTAGATTTTGCAAATCGTTTTATGTTCAATCAAGCCATCCCAACAGATTTCGATGTTGAGCAAGGCTACGCCCACGTGCCGACTGAAAAAAGTTATGAACTCACACAAGTGGCATCGGGTTTTAACCGCATCAACCGCTTGAGCCCCGTTCAAGGTGCAATGATCGCGGCCGCAGTTGTAAATGATGGTAAAATGTTAGTTCCTTATATCGTAGACAGCATGAAAAATCCGGAAGGTGATGTTTTCTATAAAGGCGAGCCTTTAGAAAAAGGTTACATCATGACGGCGGAATCAGCGGCACAAATGCGTAAGATGATGGAACAGACTGTAATCGGCGGTACCTCTAGAAAGAGCTTCCGTCAGTTAGTTCGTGATCGTCGTTTCCGAGAAATCGAAATGGGTGGAAAGACAGGACATTTAACTGGCGACAACCCAAAAGGTCGTGTTGATTGGTTCGTAGGTTACGCTACGGATGATCAAAACAGAAAACTCGCAGTGGCCGCGATCACTATCAGTAAAAAATTCTGGACAGTGAAATCGTCTTACATTGGCCAGTATATGTTCCGTTCTTATTTTGAGCCTGTAGTTAAAAAAAAGACAGTAGCTTATAGACAGTAGTTCTTTATTGAAATGCCGGTTCTTTTATTTGAACTGGCGCCTGTTTTCCTAACAAATGTGATCTAAAATAGTTGAACTTTTTGCTTTCCCCGTGGGCTTCCAGCTTAATCGTAAAATATAGAAAACGAAATTGCTTTGGCGGGAACTGTTCTGCCAATTCATACGGCGTTAATACAAGCTCTAAGGCTCTGTAATACAATAGCGTATTAATCAAATGATCAAGAGGCTCAGGATTTTCCATTGCAAAGATTAAATCCTTACTGCGTTCGTTAAGCGCCTCTATTGTATCTACATCCTTGGCCTGTTGAAACAGGCGCCCATAACCAATACTCGTGGGATTTTGATAAAAAGACTGGCAGATAATCGCATTTGAAGCGTAAACCGCTGGGGTAAGCATAATAGCTATTAGTAATATCCTAATAATGGCCATTTAAACCTTCGACCTTTGCCGTTTACGAGCGTCTCCTGTCGTTTTTAACGACAGGTTTAAGTAGCCCTTGAAACTTTATCCCAGGCCTACAAAGCTACAAACGAAGTAGGCAATAAGAATGCCTAAAGAATTCTTAACAACTAAGATTTAGAGTCGGGATCATTCAACAACTTAGTGTCTTCAACCTTGCGAAATTGAGCATCGATTACGTTGTCAGAATATTCCGAGCGCTCTGGTTCCCCATTCCTATTTTGAAAAGGATTTCCTGTCTGTTGATAATAAAAACGGAAACCGCCATTACCAAATTGGTGAACAAAACTATTCGCATTAAAAACACGTTTTACTAAGAAGTTAGAAAAGGCGATCGCGGCTAACCAACGCACCGGCGGAATTATAAGTAAAGCCCCTACTGCCTTTGTCGCCATGGACGGCACGATTAACAACAAGCCCGAAAGGAACAATAACCCTCTAGAAATCATTGAACGATTATTGCCAGCCACCTGACCTGTTTGGAAGTCACGTAGTGATTTAGATCCCACTAAGCGCACTAAAAGTATTCCAAGAAATGTGCTTACGACATAAAAAATTAAGAAGTTAAAAAAACCAAAGGCTTGGATAAAGTAGTAAACCAGCATAGCCTCAGCAATTAGGATAATTAACGGCATAACGCTCCTCTATTTTAAATCAAGAATTAAACTTACAGGGCAATGATCGCTGCCTTCGACTTCATCGTGAATTTTAGCATCACGGACTAGGGGCGCAAGTTCCCTAGTTACGCATATGTAGTCGATTCTCCAACCTCGATTGGATATTCGAGCCAATTCACGATAATTCCACCAAGTATATTTATCTTTTACATTTGGGTGAATTAATCGGAATGTATCTAAAAAACCGATTTTCAAAAACTCATCAAACCACACGCGCTCTTCAGGTAAAAAGCCACTTTCTTTCGACAACCTAATTGGATCATAAACGTCGACTTCCTTATGAGCTACATTGTAATCACCCACAACAACAACTTGTTTTCCTGACTTATAGGTTTTTGCTAAATGTTTATTTAACTCTGCTAAAAACTCTTGCTTGAATTGATGACGAACATCGCCAGATCCACCATTTGGAAAATAGATGTTGTATAGAACGAATGGACCAAAATCAGTAATTACTGTGCGACCTTCGTCTTCGTATTTTTTAATTTCAAAATGTGTCGTTTCCGTCAACCAATCACGATTACTAAACGTAGCGACTCCGGAATATCCTTTTCGGATCGCAGACGACCATAAGGCTTTCTTGTATCCCAAGTTTTTAATCGCATCATCCACCTGCTCTAGATGCGCTTTTGTTTCTTGCACACAAAAGATATCTGGTTTTTCGTGAGCAAGAAAATCTTGAAGACCTTTTTTTGCGCATGCTCTGATACCATTGACATTCCAGCTAACGATTTTCATGGTGACGACCATACCCTTTAATTCCATACTAGTAAAAGAATTTATCATCCTAATTGACAAAGGATTAAAGCACCAAATGTCGACACAACTGAATCAAAACTATAAATCCTTATTACAGAGTCATTTTAAAAGTTTAGACGAATCCACATTGGCACCACTGATTTCGGATAATTTACTTTGTCCAAATCCTGTGGTTCTACCGAAAGCGTTAATTTCCGAGTTTCAGCAAGTCATTGGAGCGTTCTTCGCCCTAAGAAGCAGGCCTTTGTATATTCGCAAATATGAAACCGAGCTTAAAGCACTCACCTTAAAAGACCCTGGGAATAAATCGTTGTTCATGAGTTACGACTTTCATTTAAGTAGTGATTCAAAGCCGAAGTTAGTAGAAATAAATACAAACGCCGCGTTTCTGACATTAGGACACTATCTCTATAGTGCGCATGGTTTATCGACTGGCACTGAATTCAAAATCGAAGACTTAAAAGAATGTTTTACAAATGAACTAAAACTTCAAGGCAAAGACATATCCAGACCTCGCGTACTTATCGTTGATGAAAAACCGAAAGAACAAAAATTATTTCTAGAGTTTTTAATTGTTCAAGAACTATTACAATCTTTTGGTTGGGACTGTTCAATTGACGATGTTGCAAACTATGAAAAACATTCCGTCGATATCGTTTATAATCGTTATACTGACTTTTATTTTCAAGAACCCGTTGCCCAAAAGATGAGGACTGACTTTCTAAATCGAACCACGTGCTTTACTCCAAACCCATTCGAATATTTTTTATTGGCGGATAAACAAAGAATGATTGATTGGACTCAAGATGGTTTTTGGGAAAATCTCGACCTTTCAGAGGTGCAATCCGCTCGAATTCAAAATGTTTTACCAAAAACCATTAGCTTCAAACCTGAATTAAAAGAAGAAATTTGGTCACAGAGGAAAAACCTATTCTTTAAACCGAAAAATTCATTCGGTTCAAAACAATCGTATAAAGGAGCGTCCGTATCAAAAAAAGTTTTCGAAGACGTTGCCAATGAAAACTTTTTAGCACAAGAATTATTACCAGCGCCTGAAGTCTTAATGGAAACTCCAGATGGACCACAAAATTTCAAATTCGATTTGCGTTGCTATGCCTACTGCGGTCAGTTGCAATTAGTGATCGCTCGTGTTTACCAAGGACAAGTTACAAATTTAAAAACTAAATGGGGCGGTTTTGCTCCTATAAAATGGACCTAAGATGCATGAACGAATACTAGAATTAGCATTTGGACAATGGGTTGATATCACAGCCCCAGCCAAGACCGATGTTCCAGGCCTAGCAAAGAAATACAATATTCCAGAAAAGAGTCTAATGACCTGTTTGGACCCCGAACATCTTCCCAAATTAGAAAGTCAGAATGAATTTCTTTTTCTAGTGACTCGTGTGTTCGACAAATCCAATTCCGTTAAAGGCGATACTATACAGGAACTAACAACTAAGCTTGCGTTCTTTATTTCAAAAGATCGCATTATCACTCTTCATCGAGTCGATCATGAATTCATCGAATCCTTAAGACAGAAATTGACTGATGTTAAAGGATGCCTGGATTCCAAGAAGCTAATCTTAGAGTTATTGACTGCCGCTATTCAAAGTTTTGACTTACCACTGACTCAATTGGAAGAACAAGTGACTCACTTTGAACAACTCGTATTTAAGACCGCAAAACAGCGACGAATTTTCCATGAAGGATTTTTATTAAGACGAAAGTCGACAGTATTTCGTAAAGTTTTAAAACTAGCGAATGATGTGAACAATAAATTAGTAATCAAAGCTGAATTTCAAAGCCAAGATTTTCAAGAAATTAAAAATTCAATGGAAACTATGTTGTTCTATGCAGAAGAAGTTCAAGAAAATGTGACAAATTTAATAAATTTGTATTTATCAATCACGTCACAAAAAACAAACGAAGCGTCTTATAAAACGAATGAGATCGTCCGATTACTAACCGTGTTTTCTATCTTTTTTTTACCACTTAATTTTCTTGCCGGTGTGTATGGAATGAATTTCGAGAATATGCCTGAACTAAAAAGTGATAATGGATACTATGTAGTTTTAGGAATTATGTTGAGTATCTCTATCGTTTTGTTTACGTGGATGTATCGTCGAGGCTGGATCAAAGGCCTAGACGATCTGTAAATAACTTCACAATTCCCTAACAATTCTAATAATTTCCTAATTTGTCTATGTAAACGTATGCACTTACGATACGATTATATGACAATGAGAAGACGGATCTTCTTGAAAAGTTTAGCCAGCACTGTGGCATTGACGTCCTTAGCTGCGAAGAAAAAACCAAACAAACCTTTGGTTTTCGACCGAAATTTAATTTCGGTTTTACTCGGACCATCATTTGATGGACAGTCGGAATTTTCGATTGTTCACTGCCAAAGAGAACCGCTGCGCTACTTAATCTACGAAGATGATCAACTACTACAAGAAATCAGCTACGTAACAGTTACCTATCCCGACAATGACTTTCAGATCGATAAGTTTTTGATTCACAATCTACCAATTGATCGTGATTTAAAAATCAAAGTCGTCGTGGGACAAAAGCAAATAGACGAAAGAGTCTTCTCTTCTATTTCCTCTAAACGAACGAACTACAGCATTGGTCTAGCTTCCTGCATGCGAGCGGCACAACATGAAAAAGCCATGTGGACTAGCTTAGAGGCCCAAAATGCTGATGTTATGTTGTTTCTAGGTGATTGTGTTTACATCGATTACAAACTAGATACTCTAGCAACACCACAAATTCACTGGGAACAATACGTTGAAACCAGAATGGTGCTAGATTTCTATCATTGGAAACGATTAGTACCGACGATTGCGATCTGGGATGATCATGATTTTGGTGGTAACGACACGGATAAGACGTATCCATATTCCAAAGAAGTTCTAGCTAATTTTAAAAACTTTTTTGCTCAAAGCCTAAGTGAAAACTCATTCATCACACCAGGTCCAGGAATTTCTACTAAATTTCAACTGGGAAACCAAATGTTCCTTATGTTAGATGGGCGAACATTCCGTGAAAAAGCCTATCCCAAAAAAATGTATTCATTCTTTGGAAAAGAGCAAGAAGAGTGGATTTTTGACTGCATTAAAGATTTCGACGGTCTAATATGGATGTGTAACGGAACGCAGTGGTTTATGGAACAAGGTTATGGGGAATCTTTCCGTAAACAACATCCCATCAACTTCAATAGCTTTATCGAACGATTGAATGCCGTCGATAAGCAGGTGATTTTTGCGTCAGGTGATGTGCATTACTCAGAAGTTTGCGTGACACCAAAGTATGTAAAAAATAAATCTGTGGAATTAACATCGAGCTGCATGCATAGCTCTAATTTTATAGCTCTACCTACAATCACTTACACATCTAATCGAGTCGGCTCGACGTGGCTGCGCAATTTTATGATTTGCAAAGTTACAGAGGCTCAGTCTTCGATTTCAGTGGAAACGTCTTGTTATACAAAAGGCAAACGCCGTTTATTTAGCAATACCACTGAGTTTGACCTGACGTGATGTTTTAGTTCTGGATTTTACTTTTAATTCAGAACTTTATCTCTAGCGTTTATTTTCAAATTCTTTCAGAAGCTCTTCCAGTTCTTGTACTTTCAGGCTTTGGTAATCTTCAATGCCATTAAAGTAACGTCTGTGTCCCATATCATTTAAAACATGGGCTAGTCTTAAACCCGCTTTCATGATTTGACCTTTAATAATCTCAGACGCTTCTGTCATATACTCTGGCGTCGCTTCAGCGGCTCCCGTCGCTTTTACCGTTTTCGCTACGCCACGCTGATCCACTTCTGGTTTACCGTTAGCATCTTTGATTAAATGCTGGCAGTAAGACCGTTCAGTAGGATGTAATTTTCTTTCACCATCAATGTAAACTTTTGTGTGCAGATCCTGAGCTTCTTTATACCATTCAATCACAGGCGTCGAAGCTATATCTTCTGTGTTTAACGCTTTTTGGTCTGCGATGATTAAATCCGCAAGTTCCTTATAGCCTTTCCATCCCGGCATTTTATAACTTGGATCTTTTTCTTTTTGCGCATAGAAAAGCTCTTCAACTAAAGCCGAATCCCAAAACGAGTGCAGATTCGTTGATTTATATTGAGCCTTCTCACCTTTTCCGATTTTATACTTTACGTTACACCAGTTTGCTCCACGATCGTATCCGTTTCCAACGTGTAGAGGTTGATGTACGTCGCCAACCAAGTGGACTAAATAACGTAATAGATCCATCTTTTGAGCACGTGAAAAGGTTTGGACAAAAAGACCTTTAAATAACTTCTGAGGAATTCCTGAAATTAACGAGTTCGCGTCGATTTTCTGTTTTAAAGCTGTGGGAATTTTATCATACGAACCATCATAACGTGGATCAATTTCAACAAAGTGAAAGCTTGCAAATTCTTTGTAGTCCTCATCCGAACGTACTAAATCCGGAAATGTCGCGGCCTCAGCCAAAGGTCCATGACCCAAAATTTCTTCGACTAATCGTTTACCTTTAGAAGTTAGGTTACGTTGAGCAATCTCACCTACCGTTTGATGACCTAAATCACCCCATGCTAGTGCCATTGAGCTTACTAAAGTAGTCACAACGATTGACGTTGTGATCTTTTTAAAATTAGTCATGGGTATCTCCAAAGTGATTAGTATTTTACTATGCAGATCTGACATGTGTCTTCGCCATATTGCTGGCCATTAATAAGCACACATGTCGTTTTTAGGTGAGATTTTGATCCATCGTAAACGGTAATAAATGTTTTAGTACCATAGCTTTTCTCTTCAGCTTTTACGCCTTGGTTAATTAGATCGATGATATTAAATGAATAATTAATATGTCTGAATCCGTTCATACCACCCGCAAACTTAATGGCTGTCGCTTCGTCACCGTTAAAGCAAATGTTCGCTGCTGATGCAAAACTTCCCGCACATAATAGCGTAGCTAAAACTAATTTTTTCATTCGACCTCTGATTTCTAGGCAAACTAAAGCATTCTGAAATTACTTTCAACTGTAGAGAAATAGACAAACTGACAAAAAAACGCCATTACGGTATAGGCACGACGTTCAACTAGAAGTTGATCAAAAATCATACAAACCTTTAAAAAACCCTTAAATTCAATGTAGTTGATCCGATGTACTTTACATGACCGCAAAAATGAGCTTAAAGAAACCACAAGCCAGCGAATATTCCGCATTCGATGCCATCGACGGTTCACATCCTTACAAGGAACTTGGTAACGAGTTTTTTGTTGAATATCCTGTTTTTAATCTTAAAAAAGGAAAAGTGGTTTACTTCAACTACGATTTAGCGCGCGATATGGGATTGATTTCAAAAGACCATAAAACAAAGTTAACTTCGGCCCTTGAAAAAAAAATCTTAGATACTTTTTCGATTCAAATTATAAACGAATACGATGTACTTTCTAAAAAAAGAATTCCAAGTCATCTAATTAAACCCAATACATATATGGCGACTCGCTACCTACAGCTTCAACACAAAAATAAGCAGGGTAAAACTTCGGGTGACGGCCGAAGTATCTGGAATGGTTTCATTAAAAACGGCAAAAAAACTTGGGACGTATCATCGCGAGGTACCGGTGTCACCTGCCTATCTCCGGGAAGTGTTGAAAGCGGAAAACCGCTTAAAACGGGAAATACGGAAGCTGGCTATGGTTGTGGCCAAGCGGAAATTGATGAATTAGTTAGCTGCGCGATCATGTCCGAAGTCGTTCACAAGATGGGAATTTACACGGAACGCGTATTGACCGTGATCGATCTTGGCAACGGTGTTGGCATTGGTGTTCGTGCGGCTGAAAATTTATTTCGCCCTGCCCACGCTTATCTTTTCTTAAAACAAAATCGCTGGGAGCCTCTAAAAAAGGTAATCGACTTCTTCATTTCAAATAAAAATATTCCAGATACCCCAGAAAAATACGATGTATTCCTAACTGACTTCTGCGACCGATTCGCATCATTTGCGGCCCAGTTAGAAGAACACTACTTATTTGTATGGTTAGATTGGGACGGCGATAACGTGCTCATGGATGCAGGTATTATTGATTACGGCAGTGTTAGACACTTCGGCAGTTGCCACAATCAATATCGCTATGACGACGTTGAGCGCTTTTCAACAAACTTGTTAGAACAAAAAAACAAAGCAAAATCGATCGTTGCAACTATGATTCAGGCCGTTGACTACATAAAAACGAAAAATAAGAAAAATTTAGACAGCTTTAAAAAGCATCCCTTGATGAGCCGCTTCGAAAAGCATTTCAATCAAAAACGCCTGTACTACTTCGCTCAAAAAATTGGTTTCAATCACGTGATGTTTGTTCAAGCTGTTTCTCAGACGGAAACTCATCGCGCTCTATTGCAGCTATTTAAAGTTTCTCGCTATTGGGAAAATTTAAAAACACAATCTGGCTTCTCAAAAGTTGCCGATGGTGTGAATAAAAATCCTCTGTGCAATATGCGTAATTTCTATCGCGAGTACCCTGCCTTTAAAGAAGGTGACGGTTCCGCTACGCTTTCAATTGACGACTTTATTTCTATGACGTGGACGCAGTCGTCACCTAAGAAGAGCACTGCCCTTTACTACAAACATAGCGCTCAGTTCACTGAACTTATTAAATGCTATGATCGAGTCACTACGTTGATGTCTAAGAATAGCAACACAAATATCCTTTCGATACTTTCAAAGAATGCGGCTCGCTGGCACCCATCTAACTTCCTGACGGGGAATTCATTGATTCACAACGTGGATAGCATTTTAGAAAACTACAAAGCGTTTAATCGTGAAGACATTATTCAACTCAATGTTGAAAAAATTGTTCACTTTGTGAGTGGTGAAACAACAGCACTTAGAAAAAAATCTATTTATGATGTAGGATCATACAATGACAAGGTTAACCAAAAACTTTGGGATCAAATCTTGATGAACCTACATGAGTTTAGAGATGAGTTTTAACCCAGCGTTTGATAATGGGGAATTCTTCGTCGATCATATCGTGCTTTTTATTTAACGATACAAATTCAATATCTAATCCCGCATCTTTAATTTTCTCGGCACCAAATTTCGTTTCTTGATACGGAAGAATATCGTCGCGGTATCCATGAGTCATAATCCATGGAGTTTTCTTTGAGTCTAACGTCAAAGCATGACGCCACCGAGGGAAGAAGTGAAAATAACCACTGATACCAATTAGACCACCCAATTTCTTTGGATAGTTTAAGGCCACGTCGACGCTCACCAAACACCCTTGAGAAAAACCAAACAAGAAAATATCTTTAGCCTTATAACCCTGTTTTTCCAGTTCATTGATTATATCAAATAGCTTTGAGCGAATTCTTAGAACGCCTGACTTTTCAAATGGAGGTTCACCAAACCACGAAAAACCTTTAAGGTATTTTCTAGGAGCGTTCAAAAGCAAGTAGTTCATCTCAGGAACACCTAGCTCTTTATCAAAATTTTTGAATGGTTTTATGCTGTCGCCACGACCATGAAGTACAAGCATGATTTTTTTTGACTTCCGTTTTGCAGGAATAAACTGGTACTTAAAATGCTCAGTGGCTAAATGAAAATCCATCCGGTCCCCTTAGAATTGGATACAGTCAATATGACCAAGGGCTTTACCCAGCAAGCGATCAGCAGTCAAGATTTCCTTTTTCGCCGATCCACATTCCTGAACAGAAGCAACTCGCTTTGAAACTTTTTCTCTGACTTCACGATTTCCTACCGGATACAGGTATAACTCTTCTTCACGTTGGAAAATACTCGCAAAATTTTCTTTTACCTGAATATCTGGTGTGATTCCTAGCAATTGTGGAGAGCGCCCCGACGGCAAATGAAACGTCCCTTTAGTTTGGAAATACAACAAACGTTTATTTTTTGGCCACTCTTCGCCTTCTTGGAACGAGCCTTTTCCAAATGTACGTTCGCCGATTAATAATCCACGCTCATAGTGCTGAATAACACCCGCTAATATTTCTGCACTAGATGCCGTTGAGCGATTCACTAAAACTACAAGCGGACCAAAGTATACTTCCGCCTGATCACTGAAGAATGTTTCTTTTCTAAAGCGTTTATTGAAATACACTAGATCGTAGATCTTCTTGTCACCCACAAATAGCCCGCTGATGCACAGAATTTCATCCATCGATCCACCCGAATTATCACGAAGATCTAAAATAACTCCGTTCGTTTTTTCTTTAATAGCCTGACGTAAGTTGCTTTTTACGGACTCGCAGACTCCTTCAGAAATTTTGAAAATACTTATCAAATGTAGCGACTTATTCTTTTCTCTTGGTAGACGCTTCATTGAAACTGCGGGTAACACTTGATTCTTTTTATCCAGCTTCCACGTCATGATCTTATTGTTAGCTAGTTTCACTTTAAACTGGTGCATGTCTTTAGTTTTTAACCACTCAGAAACCGTTTCCAAATCTAAGTGAGAAATGTCTTTTCCATCGATTTCTAAAATCACGTCACCCTTGCTGACCCCTAGATTATCAAACAGTGATCCTGGATAGATCCTTGCAAATACGAACTCAGTTTCAGATTTACCTAAATTGAAGCCATACGAATTTACGCGCGGATTGCTGTTAGCAACAACTTTTTCGTAATATTCCCGAGGCAGCAAATAACTATGTGGATCACGATGAATGGACAGATACCCGTTGATTCCCATTCCAACAATATAGGAAGAAAATCGGTGCGATTGAATTTCTGATTCAATTTGCTTCCATGCATTTTCGAAATTCATCGACAAATGTTTATTAGATTTGAATAGCTTTACCCAAGGAGCTAATCGCATTTTTTCATTTTGATTAACGACAACTTTGCGTTTTACTATGCCAAGTCCGTTGCTTTCCGACCATTTTAACTCACGTTCAAGATAGTTAGCCATGCTCTGCAAGCTATTTACACAGGCCAGGAATACCTTCTGCGTACTTTTGCAGTTAAAATTTTGATAGAAATTAGCGATATCTTTAGTTTTTAAACCTGTACTAATCCACGACTCTACTTGCTTTGAAGCCGACGAACTCATGAGCTGTCGCTCAAAAGAAACAAATATTAATACTATGGCTATTAACCCTACCCCAAAACGTACCACTTAAACCCTCCCCGAAAATATCGGGCCCGTACACTACAAGAGCAACCACTATGCCATTTCTAATATAACTCTTGAGGCGTTGCACTCGGTTAGCACTAGTGAATTTTCATTAATGTCTAACAAATTGACAAGACTAAAAGGGGTAGAGTACAAAAACTACTGAGGTATAAATGGACTCCAAAATTATAGTTACAGGCGCCAATGGCTTTATTGGCAGCGTGATCGTGTGGGAGCTAAATAAAAAGGGCTTCACAAACATTATAGCGGTCGACAGTGTACCTCTAAGCGAACGTAATCTACTAAAAAATTTGCAATTTAACCAGTTCCTATCCCACACCGAGCTGCGGCCGTTCTTACAGAAACTAGGCAAAGGCGATGTTTCTTGGGTTATTCACATGGGAGCCTGCTCATCAACAACTGAAAAGAACTGGGACTTCCTATACGAAAACAACACTCTGTATACGCAAAAGATCTTTGAACTAGCTGAAGAAATGGGATTTGACGTTATTTACGCCTCAAGCGCCGCAACGTATGGCGCTGGTGAGAATGGCTTCGACGACACAACGGATGCTAATATTTTAAAGCCATTAAACCTGTATGGCGACTCTAAAGTGCTATTTGATCGCTGGGTAAAGACCGCTCAAACGTTACCGAAACATTGGTATGGCTTAAAGTTTTTTAATGTCTACGGTCCCATGGAATACCACAAAGATTCTATGGCTAGCGTAGTATTCAAGTCGTTCCACTCGATTAAATCGACCGGAAAAATGAAACTGTTCCGTTCTCATAATCCTGACTACAAAGATGGCGAGCAACTGCGTGACTTCGTTTACGTAAAAGATGTGTCTCGCTGGATTGTGGAATTAATGGAAAAGAAACCAGAAAATGGCATCTACAATATGGGATTTGGAAAAGCTCGTACTTGGATTGACTTGGTATCGTCAGTTTTTAAATCATTAAACCTTCCAAATCAGATTGATTGGATGGAAGTTCCAGCCGACATCCGCAACCAATATCAATACTTCACAGAAGCAAAAATGAATCGCTGGTTAGCTCAAAAAATGTCGCCGCCACAATGGAGTATCGAGGACGGTGTAAAGGACTACGTTCAAAATTATTTGAACACGTCTGATCCCTATTTGAACTCAAAAAAAGGAAAGTAAGTGCACGCTCTTCCTGACCACTTAAAAAAATATATTGTTGACCAAAACGATCAGAAATATACGCCAAAAGAACAAGCGGTTTGGCGCTATATTTTACGTCAACTTAAGAATTATTTAAAAGACCACGCTCACGAAAGCTATTTAGATGGTTTAGAAAAGACCGGAATTTCATCAGAAGAAATTCCAATGATTAAAGATATCAGTAAACATTTAGAAAAATTCGGATGGAGAGCTTTGCCTGTCAGTGGGTTTATTCCTCCAGCAGCTTTTATGGAGCTTCAATCATTAAGCGTTCTTCCGATCGCATCTGAAATGCGTTCTATCGATCATTTAAAATATACCCCAGCTCCTGACATTGTACATGAAGCCGCAGGACATGCGCCGTTTCTAGCTCACCCCGAATTTGCAGAGTATTTAAAAAAATATTCAACGGTAGCGAAGAAAGCGATCATCAGCAAAGAAGATCTAGACATTTACGAAGCCATTCGTGTGCTTTCGGATTTAAAAGAAAATCCAACGTCTACGCCTGAACAGATCTCATTGGCGGAAAAACATTTAAACGCCGTAGTTGAACAAAATAAGACCGTTTCCGAGGCAGCCGAGCTAGGTCGCATGAATTGGTGGACAGCAGAGTACGGTTTGATTGGCGATGTAGATCAGCCAAAAATATTTGGCGCCGGTTTGCTTTCTAGTGTTGGTGAATCCAAAGCGTGTCTAGAATCCAAAGTAAAAAAACTTCCTCTAACTATTGACTGTCTAAACTACACTTACGATATCACGGAACAACAACCACAGCTTTTTGTGACTCCAAGTTTTAAGCATTTAGAAAAAGTTCTGTTCGAAATGGCTGATCGTATGGCATTTAGAGTCGGCGGTGCACCTGGATTGGAAAAAGCAAAGCAAGCACGAACTGTAAACACAGTAGTTCTAAATTCAGGTGCGCAGGTCAGCGGAATCTTATCCAGCTATGAAAATCAAAATGGCCGAATAGATTTCATTCAGTTTTCAAGTCCCACGCAAATCTGTGTCGATGATAGCCAGCTCCCTGATCACGGAAAAGATTACCACGCGACAGGCTTTAGCTCACCCTTAGGTAAGTTAAAAGGAATTTCAACCTGCCCTTCTGAAATGTCTAACGAGCAATGGGAGTCTCTTGGCCTACAACTCAGTCAAAAATTAGTTCTTCAATACGAAAGTGGTTTTGTGGTTGAGGGAGTTTATTTCGGTCGTACGGTTCGCCACGAAAAAACACTTCTATTGAAATTCAAAGATGTCACAGTTTCCAAAGGTGATAAAGTTTACTACAAACCAGAGTGGGGACCTTTTGATTTATTGCTTGGATCTACCATTACAAGCGTTTTTGGCGGCCCAGCTGATCGTATTTCCTACGGTCAAAACGATGACTTCGTTGTGAAAAAAGTTGCGTCCAAAAGGCCTTCAGATACAGAACAAAAAATAAATCAACTTTATGCAGACATCCGTCACATGAGAACTAAATTTGGATTTGAGTCTGCTGGATTACCTGCACTGATGACGACCTTCGACAAAATGCAGGAGTTAGATCCAACGGATTGGCTAATTGTTTTAGAAATATATGAACTGCTTGTGACTCGAAAATCAGCGCTTTCAAAAGAAACTGGATACGATGATTTTGTTAAGAAGATTCGTCAGGATTTAGAGTCTAAAAAAAAATCAGCAAAGGACAATGCTGACTCGATTGAACACGGCGTTCAATTGGCAATGATTCAATGATTATAGATTTCAATATTAAAGTAGTCCTAGTTAAAACTCTTTACGATAGAAATATCGGCTCTACTTCACGCGTGATGAATAACATGGGGGTCGACGAACTTATTTTAGTAGCTCCCCAATGTGAAGTGACGTATGAAGCTCAGCTGGCAGCGGCGACCGGTCAAAAAGCATTACAAGGCCGTAAAGTTTATTCATCTTGGGATGAGTTTTATAAAAATGAATCAGATGGCGTTCGCATTTCGTTTACAGCTCGAGATGGTCGCGGGCGATTAGTTAAAGACTTCGACACCCAACTCAAAGGGTATTTAGAAACTCTTCGCGAACAACCCGAAGAAGAAAACACAGCGACAAAAAACATGTACCTAATCTTTGGTCCAGAGGACGCCGGACTTTCAGCATCAGATATGGAAATGTCTAATTTTGCCGTATCGTTACCTACCTATGGTGACAACTCGAGTTTTAATTTATCTCATGCTGTTTTGATGGGATTGTTCATTTTAAGACAAAATATCGGTGGCAGACGAACCATTTTAGATGGCTCACAACTCGAGAAAAAGAAAAACACAGCGCCGATTTCATTAATCAGCACAACTCTTCGCGAGTGGCTTTTAACGTTAGGGTTAAACCTAGATGCAGGTCGAGTGAATGCATACACGGTCATTCATCGTATGCTTCTACAAAATGCGCCGACGCCAAAAGAATACCAAATGCTGGAAACTATGCTTCAGCAGACTATTCGAAAATTAAAACGTTTGAAAGAATTTGAACAGAAAGAAAGAGAAAGCCGAGGACGGTAGTCGCTCGGCTATATAATTAGGCTATTAACCTTCTTTTTGTAACACACCGATATCGTCCTCAAGTTGATGCACTTGAGTTTCTAATCGCTCTCGTTTTCTAAGCAATGAAACTAAATACTCTACGGTTTCTCTATTTTTTAGAATTGAGTCTAATTCTTTATCTATTGAATCGATTTCTGAATCTAGAATACGTTTGTGGATATTCATTGAATCCACCATGTCTTGATCTTCGATGGAATTTTCCATCCAATCTAATTCGTCGTTTACGCTAACTTGTGATTGAGTTTGTTGCTCTTGTTCGGACAATGCGGAACTTAAATTCTTGATTAGTGAACCAAGGAACGACTGACTACTGCCATCTTCCATAATTTTTTTTAAAGTAACTCCCGGCAAGGTGCCTGATTGACCTTAATTTGTGCTCGACATTTCAACATGTCTTTGGTTCCCGACACAAACTAGGTGATGTACCTAGTATATCAAAATGAAAAAGGGTTTACTATTTTTGGTATAGTCCTGAATCCCGCGTTAAATGCGCGAAATGGAACTATTAGCTTATAAGGACCCGGTATGAATAAAAATATTTTCACGAATTTAGTCCCTAGACTAAGATGTGGCAAATTTTCCTGTTATTTGCCAAATAATTGACTTCGAGGTCCTGCAAAAAACTTAAGCAAATGACGACTCATCCAAGCGATCCCGTCCAGAAAACTTAAGAAAATTTTTTTGGATCAGCTCACGAGCCGGTGGTTCAGACCAAATCGGAATCCAGCGTGCCCACTTGGAACTAAAGCTCTTTTGCCTAAAATACAGTTCATGATCCCACTCAATTTCAGACATATCTAATAGGCTTGGGACAAAATGTGGATACCCCGCCTCAAACGCATATTGGGCAGCGACTTCATATTCGACGATATTGCCTCGCTCTAATTTTCCAGCACCATACATCGACATAAACCAACCAAAATTGAAACCATTCAAATAGCCACCCAATCTGCACAACGACGAAATCGTGTGACCCACCAGGGTCATAAAAAATTCGCGACTAGCACGTGGACCGCTACCAAGCTCGGTTAGCATGATAGCTAGTCGTTTACGATGATCCCACTCTTCATCTTCAATCTTTTTTAAATCGTTGATCTCTACAGCGTCTGTAAGTGATCGCGCATGACCATTGTACGCATACGCCGCCGCCTTTTCACCTGCATGAGCATCCTGTAAAAGTTTGATCAATTTATCTTTGGGAGTTTTCACACGATCAAACTACTACACACGGATTGAAATTCAACTAAGACTTAATTGTCTGTCGTATACCTAGGTCTTTTATTGGGTATTCTCTTTACAAAAAGTTGAGCCAGCGATAACTATGATCCTATGCAAAGCCTAATACTATTAGCTATGACTGTGTGTCTAAGCCTTTCAGCAATCGCGGGCATAAAAGAAGACATTACATTTTTAGCCTCTGATAAAATGAATGGGCGCGTATCAGGTTCCCCAGAAAACAAAGAAGTGCAAACGTGGCTAATCGAACGCCTGACAGCGCTGAAGGTTCGCCCCGCTGGCGATCAAAGTAAGAAATCTTTTAGCTATCCATTTGAAAATAGTTACGACTTTCGAGCTAATCAAAAAATACGTGGAACTAATATTATTGGTATTCTCTATCCCCAAAATACTTGGACAATTGACAACCCGAAAGTCATCATGGGTGCCCACTTTGATCATGTATCTAAGTGCTGGAAGAAGTTTGATGATGCCGATGAAATCTGCAATGGTGCTGCTGATAACGCCGCTGCCGTTGCCGTGGTTCTGGCAGCAGCGCAAACATTGGCTAGCGATATTCAAGCCCCTGTCGCGTTAGCATTTTGGGATGGGGAAGAAAGTGGCTTGCTAGGCTCAGACGCCTTTCTTCAAAGTCCAAGTTTTAATCTGAACCAAGTTGTGGCCTACATCAATTTAGATATTATCGGTTTAAATTTAGCTGCGGGATTAGAAAGTCATCACATGATCATCGGTAGCGAGACCGGTGGAAGCAAACTAGAAACGTTAGTTCAAAACGTTACCGCAACTGAAACAAAAATTAAATATAATCAGCTCAGCTATGCATTTGGGCATGGTCGAAGTGATATGACCTCATTCATGCGCCACAATTTTGAAATACCACTCCTGTTTTTCTCTGATGGTGACGGACCCGTTTACCACTCATCATCTGACGATGTGACAAAAATCAACTTTGAAAAAGTAGACTCGATCACGCGCGTAATTAGTAAACTAACATCGCAATTAACTCGCTTGAACAACACGGAGCTCAAATTTCAAAAACCGACTGTTCATATCGATAAGGGTACTTTTTTTCAGAACGTACTAACTAAAATTTTTGGGAAAGATCACCTACTTAAAGCCGGGTTTCCCATTCCTAAATTTTCCGATGTAGATACTGTGATTAAAATTTACGATATCACACTAGAAAATGCCGAGAAGAACCAACTAACACCCGAAGAAGTGGTAAAGCTTAAAAAGCTACATAATGATCTCAAAAAAATTCAGGCCGCGGGCGAGAAAAAGTTTTCAGCATTAGACTACTATAAGGCGTTACAAGCCGGTGGAACACTGACGTTAACTCTAAGAAATTTGAAATTTATTCCTTAAATATTTTTCAAACCAGTAAATAAAACATCATCGCCGATTTCTAGTTTCTCGACTGACCGTAAATTCAATCTTTGAGTCATCGACGAAATAGAAAATTGATCGGAATAACTTAAGCCATCACCCATAATAACAGGCGCGACAAACGCATAAACGCGATCGAACGCGGCCTGATTTAGATACTGACTTAATGTAGTTGGGCCTCCCTCAACTAATATCGATTTCATTCCGCGCTCAAAACAGAATTTATGTATTTCTTCTAGTGGAAAAAATCCAGCTTCGTTCTTATGTAAAAACAAAACATTCTTGAATGATCCAGGAGGGTTGACAGTCAAATTGAACGCAATCGATGTTTCTGACGAATTAGTATCCACTACAAAAAAAACATTTTCTTTTTTGTGATATTTAGAAAACGCCAACCTATCGTAGCTTTTAAAAACAGTGGCATCAGGATCAATAATTAAAAGTTTACGTTCTAAATCAAAACCTTCGAGACGAATATTCAACTTAGGATTGTCTTGATGAACTGTCCCCGCCCCGACGATTAACACATCGTAAACACTTCGTAGATAATGGGCATAATTTCTGGACTGAGCATTTGTGATCCACTGACTTTCGTAGTTCTTTAGCGCCATCTTGCCATCTAATGATTGCGCCCATTTTAAAGCGACAAACGGTTTGCTGTATCGGAAATTTTTTAGAAAATTTTCAGCCAAAATTTCTAGCTGAGATGAAATAAATTCTTTTTCTTTGGCACTCATCATCGGAGTCAATTTTCCTTCAGACGAATCTTTAAATTCCGAATACAAAATGGCTTCTTTGCCGGCACCCTTGATTATCTGCGCGCCTTTTCCTGAAACTAAATGAAAGGGATCTACCAAGCCATAAACGACGCGTTTTACCGGCAGATCTTTGATGTATAAGGCACACGAACCCGTTTTTCCCACATGGGCGCAGGGCTCCAGTGTTACTACAACCGTAGCGTCTTGAAGTTTTTCACGGTCTAATTTTTTGAGTGCGTTGATTTCAGCATGGGCGCTGCCGTAAACTTCGTGATGACCTTTAGACAGAAAATTTCCATGACTATCTAAAACAACACAGCCAACAAGTGGGTTAGGCGAAACACGTTGCGCGCCACCGTAGGCTTCATAAATAGCAATGGCCATCGCTTGAGAGATATTAATTTTTTTTGGACCCACAGCTACTTCAGTCAGTAGCTGCTTTAACCCGAATTCAGAAAATAATTTCTGACTGCGAATATCCATCATTTATTTAGACATCCAGCTCTTCCAGTAGTCTTTTAATTCAACATTTTCTAGAGACGAATCTATTTCCAAATTTTGGCGCGTATCGATCATAACGGCGACTTCATCGGTATGCGTTTTTGTTCCTGCATTCTTCACGGCTTTAGGATGTGGTCCGTGAGGGAAGCCTGCGGGATGCATCGACAACATACCTGCATGCAAATTATCACGGCTAAAGAAATTTCCGTCGTGATAGAATAGCACTTCGTCATAATCGATATTTTGATGATAGAACGGAACTTTCAATGCATCTGGATCGCTCTCTAACGGACGCGGTAGAAACGTACACACCACAAAACCACTAGCAACAAACGTTGTATGAGCACTTGGCGGTAAATGCACACGCGCAGACAACATCGGCATCATGTCTTTGATATGTAAAGTTACTGGAAAAAAATCACCTTTCCAGCTTGTCGTGTCGTAAATGCATGAGTCATATCCAAAACGAGTCATTTGATACTGACGTTTTGCATGGACTTCCGTTACATCAATACCTTCTGCTTTTTTGAAATGATGAAGTTCATCTAAATTTGGTTTTCCAAAAGCCGCTGGATCATAGAACGCATTTTTTCCGACCATTCCACGATCCGGCTCACGATAAGAACTTGTTTTAGACTCAATCACTAACAATTCCGTGTCTGATTTAGCCGCAAAAGTATGAGTGCAACACTTAGGCATTAAAATGTACTGACCAGGATTATAGTGAAGCAATCCGTATTCAGTTAACACCGTACCTTCACCTTTGTGCGTAAAGTACAATGTATCACCATCTGCGTTTCTAAATGCCTTTAACGTTTCACCCGCTGTTTTGGCCGGAATGAATGTCATATAAAGACCGACATCGCTATTATGGAACATACGCATCCACTGATAAGAAGGCTTTTTCATTTCAACAAGATCGTACAGATGAGGCTTCAAGTTTCCTTCAATAGAATTCCATCGTGTACTCGGATGCGGCTTAATCAAATGTGAAACCGGACCGAAAAAACCACTGCGGCCCTGTTCTTCTTCAAATTGTCCTTGAGGAATTCCCTTATGACCTTGCGTAATGTTTTTACCTTGTGAATATTGATGCATACTATAGGTATCCTCTTTCCGCTTGATCACGCTCGATCGCATCGAACAATGCCTGGAAATTTCCATCGCCAAATCCGTGATGATTTTCACGTTGAATAATTTCAAAGAATATTGGACCGATCATATTTTTAGTAAAAATTTGTAAAAGGTATCCGTCATGATCACCGTCCGCGAGAATAGCATTTTTTTCTAATTCATCCACGGCTTCGACAACGTTTGGTAAACGATCCTTCAACATTTGATAATATGTTTTAGGGGGCGGCGTTAAAAATTCGATATCTTTCTGCTTAATCTCTGTTAACGAATTAATAATATTATTTGTCGTTAAAGCGATATGCTGAATGCCCGACCCTTTATATTCATCAAGGTACTCTTGGATTTGAGATTTAGTGCCTGTCGGCTCGTTGATTGGAATCGAGAAAGTTCCGCACGGTGAACGCATTACTTTAGAAATTAAACCTGTTGATTTACCTCTGATATCGAAATAGCGAGCTTCACGGAAACCAAAAATGTTCGTATAGAAGTCACACCATTTTTGCATTTCGCCTTTAGGTACGTTGTTTGTGAAATGATCAACGATTTGTAAACCGCTACCTTTTGGCTGTTGTAGTTCACCTTTGATCCCAAATGCAGTTTCGTAGAATTGTACAGCCGAATTTTTATCAACGAAATAAACCAATGAATCGCCAATCCCATAAACCGCAGGAAACTCACCCAATGTTTTCAAGCCACTCTTAGTATCAAATGCCTTAGCTCCGCGAGCGACCGCAATTTTGAACGCATGGTTCGCGTCTTGAACCATGAATCCTGTTGACGAAACCGCAGGTCCATGACGCTCAGTGAAATTTTGCGCAAACGTTCCTTTTTCATTATTTAAAATAAATCTAATTTTACCTTGCTGATAGAGGAAAATTTGTTGTTGGCCAGATTGCGCCGTTTTTGAAAAACTTAGCTTCGTAAACAACTTTGGAAAATCGAAAGCGTGCGGACCAGAAAATTCAACAAATTCTACACCTAATATACCTAACGGATTGGTATCTTGACTCGACATATATGGCTCCTTGTGGAACCAAATTAGGCGCCCAGCTTACAAAGTTCAAGCAAAAACTCTAAGGAAAATAATCGATTTCGCCACCGTAAAATCGAATGACTTCAGGATCGGCTTTGATGGATTTGGACGACCATTTTATAATATTTAAACCATTCGCATCCCTTAGGCGGCTTAGCGCCACGTAGGCCTGTCCCGGCTCCCACAACTGCGACAAATCGCACCAAATTTTATCTAGCGTAGCACCTTGGCTTTTATGAATAGTGGTAGCGTAACCCAAATTGAGCGGAAACTGTGATGCCGACATAATAACTTCGCCTTCCGCATTCAGTAAATCGAACGATACTTTGTCGACCGTAACTTCCCGCCCCGTGCGTTTTTCAACTATAATCTTGCCGTCTTCGATTTGTTTAACGACCCCCTGAGTCCCATTAATCCAACGTTTTTGTGGATCATTTTGCGTAAAAATGACTTCGGCACCTATCTTTAAAGTTAGCTCAGCTGGTACAGGAAATGTGTCTTTCATTTTCACTATCTTGCCTTCATCACCCCAATACAATGTGGGGAAAACAAGAAGCTCGGATGGAATTTTATTAAGCTGCCTTAAATTGAACTGCTCGGATTGATTCCGGAATGGAAATAGACGAATTCCCGAGTCAGCCTCATCGTGAGTTCTGACTTTGCTATTTAGAAATTCGTATACGTGCTCGGTGACGCGTCCTTCGCGAATATCATTTAATACTCTGAGGTAATTATCATCATGAGTCCGATGATTTGTTTTCAGAAATGCTTTTTGAAATTGAGCCCGTTCCCACACGGGATGCTTAAACCCCCAATTACGAGGTCCGATCTTATTGATCGGAGGCAACTGCGCGAAATCTCCGACCGCAATGACACGAAGACCACCGAATGGGTGTTCATTCTCCCGAGCCCAACGCGCGATTTGGTCCGCCAGATCAAGTACATCGCCAGAGATCATAGAGACTTCGTCGATGACTATACCCTCTACTGCGGCAATCCGTTTCTTTAAGCGTTTATCTTTCTTGGCTTTTTCAAAAACCTTTTCCGGCCCACCTTCCATAATTCCCAATCCAAAAAAACTATGGAATGTTCGACCACCAACTAAAACGGCGGCGGCACCCGTCGAAGCCAATACTGGAAACTCATTTTTACTAAACTCTTTTAAAAACTTTTTGATTAAAAAACTTTTACCTGAACCAGCGGCACCCGTTAGGAAAACATTTTCGCCAGATAGTAATAAATGAAAGGCTTCAAGTTGATCGCCGTAAAGCTCTACGTCTGCAAGCATTAATGAAGTATCTCATAAGTCACACTGGGAGCTCAATGGGTTTATTTGTATTGCCTTTAGAGTATCTTATCTATAGAGTCATACGACTGACCATTGAGAGGAACAGGATGAACTCTAAAGTATTTGTAAACAGAACACTAAATCTTAAAAAAATTAAATTTATTGGTCTAGACATGGACCACACATTAGTACGCTACAATATTGAAAACTTCGAGCGACTTTCATATACAAAAATTATTGAAAAATTAGTAGGCAAAAGAAACTACCCACAAACACTGAAAAACCTCGTGTTTGATTATAACTTTGCTATTCGTGGTTTAGTTATCGATCGTCAAAAAGGGAATTTATTAAAATTAAATCGTTACACGGCCATTCGCGCCTCTTATCATGGACAAAAACCAATCGATTTTAAAACTCACCAAAAATTGTATCGCAGTACTTATATTGATTTAAGCAACCCTGCCTATATGACGGTTGATACTTTCTTTTCGATTTCATTAGCGGTACTTTTCGGGCAGCTTGTTGACCTCAAAGATAATGACAAAGCCAATACTTACCCGGAGTATTCGCAAATGGCGGACGATGTATTAGCCTCACTTGACGAAGCTCATCGCGACGGCTCTCTAAAAGATGAAGTTAAAAAAAATCTAGATAAGTATATTATCAAAGATCCAACTACAGTGGCACGCTTAGAAACGTTTAAAAAACACGGTAAAAAAATCTTTGTTTTAACGAACTCAGATTTTAACTACACTAAATTGCTAATGGACTATGCGATTAATCCGTTTTTGAAAGAACACAAGAGCTGGGTTGATTTATTCGAAATCGTAGTTACGTTTGCTCACAAACCTAGATTCTTCTATGAAAAGCAGAACTTCCTAAAAGTAGATGAAAAAACAGGTACGATGACTAACATGGATGAACCATTGAAACACGGTATCTATCAAGGTGGTAACGCGTTCAAATTCACTGAAGATTTCAATCTAGATGGCGACGAGATTTTGTACATCGGCGACCATATCTACGGTGATATTTTGAGATTGAAAAAAGACTGTAACTGGAGAACGGCTATGGTTCTTGAAGAGCTTCAATTTGAACTTGAAAACAATATGAAAGCCGAACCAACCGTAGAAGAAATTGAAAAACTAATGGCTAAAAAAGAGCCCATGGAAGATAGATTAACTCTACTGATGACAGAACGAACTGAAAATCCAAATATCGACGAAAAAGAAATCGAAGAGCTACAAAACGTGATTTCTGGAATCGATGCCCAGATTTCCCAGCTGATTAAACGTCAACAGTCTTTGTATAACCCTCAATGGGGACAATTGATGAGAGCGGGTAATGAAGAAAGCTATTTAGCTTATCAAGTTGAACGTTATGCCTGTGTTTACATGTCAAAACTGTCTGACTTGTTAGCATTGTCACCACGAACATACTTTCGTGCACCAAGACGACCTCTATCACACGAAAGAATCTAACCCACATGCGATTGAGCAAGCTAAGTGTAGTAGGCGTTGCTTGTTTGATTTCGTTTTCGGCACTTGGCCAGTATCGCTGGCAAGAGCCGCCTAAAGATACCCTAGGTATCCGTCTCGGAATTTTGTCACCCGTTCTATTTGCAGACATCAAAGATAACAAAGAAACTGGGGCCGGCACTCCGGTAAAATATGGGCCAAACTCTAACTCAAGAACGGCGCTTACGTTGTTCTATAGTCATTTTGCGCTCACGGGCAGCGTTTCTAATCCTTTAACCGAAGAGGATAAAGAAAATAAAGGACCATCTAAAGTCGATGATTACCAATTTCGTTTTTACTATAAATACGGGACTTGGGATTTCTTTTATCAAAACTATCAAGGCTACTACATTGAAAACTCTGGCCAAGTTGATCCCGCATTTTCTGGAGTTAAAAAGATTCAACGCCCCGATATCAAGACATCACACACGGGTGTTCAGTATTTTTATATTCCCAATGCCGAACACTATTCACTCGGCGGAACATTTGATCAGAATATTCGTCAGATTGAATCTGGCGGCAGCATTTATTTTTCAGGCTATGTCGGCGCACACTCGGTAAAAGCCGACAGCCCGCTGGTTCCCGCTAATCTGGCTTCTGGATATGGTTCGTTTGCGAATTTTAAAGAAGGACATTTTCAGAATATTCGCGCTGGGATAGGTTACGGGCACACCTTTGTAATTTACAAATTTTATCTTGGCTTCGTATTTGGTATTTCCCACGGCTTACAACATCAAAAATTTGATTTAATTTCTGAAAAATTTGATCGCTGGGTAGCCGCTACTGGAGCTAATTTAAAAGCTGGATTGGGTTATAATGGCGAAAAATTTTATAGCGGCTTTCAGTATGTAATGGATAATACCTCTATTGGATTTAATGAATACAGTATTGGGCTTACCAGTGGCGAATATAGAATATTTACCGGAACCAGATTTGATGGGATATCTATTCCCCCCGTCAATGCTTTAGGTGAATGGCTATACGGCGAATAAAATCCGGCTCACACTGTCTACATTTTTGACAAACAAGAAACTACTTCAAGCCGAAAAAATAAATATGGAGAACTTTTATCACGTAGGGCATAACAGTTTTCGTTGTTCGTAAGAATGACACATTTTTCCCCCTCTTGCCTCTTTGAAAAAAGGGGCTTTTTTTTGCCCAAGATCTATAATAGATTTTTAATATGACCAATCCACATTCGCGCGTATTCCAGAAACTATCCAAGAAATATAATACGCCTGAAAAAGTTCAGAAATATATATCGTCATTAAAGTACAACAAGAAGCCAACTATGCGTTCAGCCCTTTCGACATGGCGGCACAAAGAGGCTCATTGCATGGAAGGCGCATTCTTAGCTGCCGCCATCTTGGAACCCTTGGGATATCCGCCTTTGATTTTAAGTTTTGAAAGCATTGATCTGCTTGAACACGTTATTTTCATTTATAAGAAGAAAAATCTTTGGGGGGCGATCGGTTGTTCGCGTGATCAAGGACTTAAAGGGCGCAAGCCCGTTTTTAAAACAATTCGCGCACTGACTTTAAGTTACTTTGAGCCCTACATTGATAAAACAGGGCTAATTACAGCTTATCAGCAAGCGAACTTGGATGAAACCACAAGTGATTGGCGGTATTCCAAACGAAATGTATGGAAATCTGAAAATTATCTACTTAATCTGCCGCACATAAGACTTAAAAGTTCAAAAAAACGAAGTCGGCAGATTAGGGATCGCTATTTAAAAAATGGTCCAATGAAACCTAAACCATTCTGGGTTTATTGATTCGGGCACTGAACAGCAATTTTACCTGCGACTCGATTTAGAGTTTCTTCACGAACACCATCGGCATCAAACATCTTTACATCTGACAAGGATGTTTTCATTTGCTTTAAGGAGATGCATTCTAAATCGTTTCTATGACTCAGGGGAATTAGCGTCGTCATTTTTTTTATGGTCGCAATTTTTCGAAGTGATGCCTTCGATGTATTTAAATTAGAGGCCAACCATTGATCAGTAAATGTACTTCGACTATAGATCGTATCCAAAATGGCAGTCGGAGTACTGCTATTCATCGAAAATGAAACATCTAATTTATCGTTAAAACCATGTTTTTTAAAAATCGATTCAAGCGTGATCGGTGTTACCTTTTTATGTACAACGATTGTTGATAAAAGATTGCGATTATCTGTGGACTCAGCCAACTGTCGTAACGAATCGTCTTCTAGAAATGCAGACCTCACTGCCGCGACCTGAAAACTGAGATCATTTTTATGTGACTCCAATTCTTGCTTTAGCCATTCGTTTTCTTTTCCCTGATGAGCCGGTGAATGGGAATTGATCCATCGAGTCTGCTCGTTAATAGCATTTAGTAGCTGGTCCTTTTCGTCATTGATTCTCTTTTCAGATATTCCAGCATAGGCTCCGAATCCGTAAATAATGAAAATTCCTAAAACACTAAGTCCCGCAAATGTGTTGAAAACTAGATTGGCCTTAGAACGAGCATAGAAAAACGCGAACGTAAGCAATCCACAACTTGAAGCAAAAATAGGAATAAATACCAAGGCAATAGCAGCTGTGGAAGAGCGCGACTGCAATACGCCCCAAGTATAAATTGGAAAACATATTAAAATAGACGCGAAACTAAAAAGAAGTGGTTTCCAATCTTTTTTAGCTACAAATTCAAAGGCAAAAGCGAGGTATGTTAACGGTAGAACGATAAGTAAAAGAAATGCCATGCAGCAAGTATAAACTAAAGCACTTCACTGCTGTCAAAAGGAAAGGCAGTCAAAATTCACAGGTTTCGCTGAACAAAAGTTAGTAAGTTGTTTGGATAGACTACAGCAAAAAACACCTACTTAAAGATATACGTCTCACTATGACCCGCCATAAAAGTCAATACACGCACGGGTTTTAAAACTGTGACATACTCATTTATAAAGGCCGGGGGGATCTATGAAATCAATTATTGTTTCGTCGCTGTTATTTTTAATACCGACATTCGCCCTATCCAAAGCGCCCGATTTATCACCTGGAAATTTCTCTTCGGCGTCATTAACTGTCGCTTTTGATCGCACTGTTAAGTTAACGGAAAAGAATAAATTTCGCTTTCCGGTAACAATTGACTCTTATAATCGTTGTTATATCACATCCCTGACTCCACTACTTAAAAAGAAGCTGGTTATTTCAAAGGGTAGTCAGTGGCGCTCGCAACCAAGTGCCGAATGGAGTGATTGGGACTCAAAAAATTTTAGTTTTAAACTCACTCATAAAAATACATCGGTTTTATTAAAGTGTGAACTTAACTTAGCAGGCGAAATTTTTCTGAATCACTCCAATCTGATCAAAAAATCGTCTTCAGCATGTGCCAAACAGGGTGGTCAAATCCGCATCCATTCGCCAAAGTCGATTACTCAGCAAAAGATAGCGAAGAATACTCGACTGCCGACGTCCACCGTTGCATCGCAAGGCTATTGCATCAAACGAGTTGCAAAGCTGAATACCTCTAAATTCAGACTTGCGTTCTTAAAGCACAAGATCCATTTGAATATGGAGCTACTAACGAGCGACAACGAAGTCGAAACCGACACGTTCTAACGCAGTTAAACGGCTCTGTGTTTAACCTCCATACTTTGAAAGTAATCCGTCAAGATATTAGGCCTCATGTCTGCTTGGATCGCCCGCTTACTTATTGTCCTAATTTTACCCTTAACAAGTTTTGGTAATTCGTGTTTGCGATTCTATTTTCCCAAAATTTACTCTAATGATACTGCGTATGGGCTGCAAGCTTTCAATCTTAACCTTGAGCGTATTAAGACTAACCTTAGCAAAGCCAAAGACCTAACGGACGAACAGAAGATAAAGTATCTCCTATCGTCGGATACACGTATCGTATTCTTCCGGCTGCAGAGCCTGTCTCGCATTTATGAAAAAGCGTACGATTTACCGTTCTTTACCGAAAAGAAAGATTTCTTTAAAAGCTTTGAAGACTTGATTGGCAAAGTTGATCTTTACAACGGACTTGTGGCGACTTCAAAAAAGTTAAAACAACCACGCCTTGTAAAATACTTTGAAGACAAAAGGTCCGTCGCTGCTAAGAATCTACTAGAAGGATTAGAAAAGGAAGGCTTTACAGCTGATCCATCTGGTAAGGTAAATAGCGTGTATCGCGAGCTTGCAGAATTTTCCGAGTGGAAAGATGCTGACAAAGACTTACGGCTACATATCAAACGTTTAGCAAAAGAAACACGAAAGCTTTTGGACGAAGTGAAAGATCGAAAATTCACTCAAGATGACATCGAACTTGGCTTACACGAACTACGCCGAAAATTGCGCTGGCCACTGATTCATATTCAAACATTAAATCGCTTAACGACTTACAACGAATCGGTTAGCGTACCGGCCGATGTACAGAAATACTTTGATGTTATGTCGGCTCACAATCCAAAAATTTTGAAAAGCGGGTTTTTACGTATGACTACGCCTGACATTAAACACCCGGCTCAAATTCCATTAATTCCGCATGCGATGCTAACAGACATCGTATCAGAAATTGGAACTCAAAAAGACAAAGCCGAAGCTGATATTTACATCGTAGAAGCGATGCGCGAGCTAGGATTTGCGGCTCGCACTCGGGCTAAAGTGACCGCCGATCTGATAGCCTCTACGGGACGTACAGAAATCCTTGATCACAAGGCACTTGCTGATAAATACCAGTCCGAACTCGAATCCTCTGGGCTGCTGTTGTACTATGCGGAACAGCTGGAAAAACTGAACGATATCATACCATGACACGCTGGGTTCTATTGACCACCCTTTAATCACATGATTTGTTGGTGCCCGCCTCGCACGCACGCGTGGTCTCAAACAATAGGGTTATGTCTATGTTATTT
This sequence comes from Bdellovibrionaceae bacterium UBA2316, assembly GCA_002345205.1. Taxonomy (GTDB): domain Bacteria; phylum Bdellovibrionota; class Bdellovibrionia; order Bdellovibrionales; family Bdellovibrionaceae; genus UBA2316. The sequence goes on from DDVI01000129.1 coordinate 56,319, forward strand.
TTTAAACTTCTTATCGTGGTAAGTTTTGCGCTTCCTGCGATGTCTCGTACTCTTGGTCAGGAAAGCGATTCTGGAACTAAAGGTCCTCCGTATGCTGAGCTTGTAAAATACTTTGCCAGTCTTCCTCAAAAATATCCTGAGTTCATTCAAGTTAGCCAATTCGGGACAACGCCAAAAGGTCGCCCCTTAGTTGTGTTAAAAGTTTCGTACCCAACCCGTTTTTTATCTCCCCGTTTTGTAGCGTCACGTTCGCAAAAAGCTGCGATTTTAATTACGGGTACAACTCATGGTGACGAATACCTAGGAATTGAAGATCGGTTACCTGAATGGTTTGCAAGCGAAGGCGTACGTGATCCCATCATTGCACCGTACTTTCAATCTGGCGGCGTAATTTATTTGGTTCCAATTTTCAATCCCGATGGTTACGAAGCTCGCCAGCGTGGTAACTCAAGAGGCGTAGATTTAAATCGTGATTTCACTGTTAAACAAGCTCAATTCGAAGGCTTCAAAGAAGTCGAAACTCAGGCTGTACGTGATATGCTAATGAATCAGCTTAAAATCAATCAACAGCGATTGTTAATCTCTATGGACTATCATTGTTGCATCGGTGCGGCTCTATACCCTTGGTCATTTAGCAAAGCACCTCAATTACCAGCTGACCATTTAGCGCTTTATAAAAACTACGGAACTATTATGACTAATATTTTCGGCGCTGATTTCAGAGTGGGAACAACTCCTGTTGTATTAGGCTACTCAGCGATTGGAACCAGCAAAGATTATTACTATGAAAACTACGGCTCAATGAGTTTTACGTTCGAAGGCGAATACCGTACAGAAAAAAATAAGTTCCCTCAACACGTACAAATGTGGAGAAGCTTAATCCAGTACGGACAGCTAACTCGCGGAATTCTTCGCTAATTAACCTGAATCGGCTCTACTAGTAAAAAAGGCTGCCTTGCGAGCAGCCTTTTTTATTTTATTCATTCAACTCTTTAAACTAGAACGAAATCACTTGCGTTTGGGGAGCACCAGCCATTTGAACCTGGATTTGCTTTGAACGACCATCAGCTAATTTCACATCTAATGTGTACAAGCCCGGATCTAACACTTTAAAAAAGTTTCCGGCCGCATTTGTTTTCATTGGCTTTTCACCCTTGTTTTTTATGATCCCAGAAACAGTGATCGTCGCTTCCAACGGTTGGAAACGTGATGCTGATACTACTTTTAAGCTAAGCATGTTTTGGCTCATACGTTGGATAAAGTAGGCCCATGCTTTTCTGTGTTTAACTAACGTCGGCTCACGAACTTCGTAAGCGGGTTGGAAGCTTTGATTCACTTCGAACGTAAATGACAAAGCCCCAAATTCAGAATGCATGAAACCCATTGAATCACCATCTACTGAGTACAACAATTTCCAAGGAGTACCCGCAGTGTATGTTCCTTTATTGCTATCAGACGGCAGCATTGATGCTAGTTCGCCACCAATTTTTTGGTGAAGTGTATTTTCACCCGTGAAAGCGCCTTGGCAACCATATGGATACAACACTAGTTCACTGTAGGAATGGTAGCTTAATGAAGCTGTCGGGTACGTCATTAAACCCAATTTCATTAACGCTTGCGTTTCTGGCTCACTACCGGCTGATGCCCCTCTATATGTATCAGAAGATGGGCTACCTGATGAACCACTGCACGAGTTCCATGCAAATGTGTAGTTACGATTTAAATCTACACCATGAACGTTGTTACCGTTTGCACGCGCATTTTTTCTCCACCATGTGTCTGATGTCCACACGATGTTGTTTCCATCAACGTTTAACATGGGAACAATCCAAATATTCCACGCTTCGATCAATTGGTTCCAACGCGAATTTTGACGTTTCATCGACAAAATCACATCCGCCACGTCCATCACGATTTCAGATGTCATCACTTCACGCGCGTGGTGCATACCATCCAAAATTAAAGTTGGCTTATTGAAGTACGTCGGATCATTACGCTTTGCTGATTTAGAAAGTAGTAACGCATAAATGGGACGACCTTGATTTGATTTACCAATTTGCTCTAAACGACTGTCGTTTGGAAATTGAGCTTGAATCTTTTTTAACTTCTCTTCAACTTTTTGAGGATTCAAATAACGAGGATCTAATTTATCGGTCGCCTCAATACCCGGCGTATGCGTATTCTTCACCATGAACGGAACACGATATTGATTTAAACGATCAATACCCGCCTGGTTTGTGATGACTTCGATTTTACCTTCTTGCCATTTCACACCAGCGATATCGTAATCATTTTGCTTTAGCCAGGCTAAGTAGCTTTGCATTTGCTGGAAATTAAGAGGAGCTTGAACATACACTTGAAAACGACTTGCCGAAAGTCGAGTTTGGACTTGAGCTTCGCTTGTGAACCCAACCATGAGAACCGCAGCGAAAACTGACAATAATCCTTTCTTAAACATAAAACATCCTTTGTCTATTGAGTTGAAAGTCCTACTATTCAAACTTAGTTTTTGACTAAGGTCTAGAGAAATAGCTGGCAACCTACAGAATAGTTATGGGAAAACACGCTCTTATAAGGATTGTTTATTTAAGAAATAAGAAACAAGAAAGGCTAAGTATCACTTAGCCTTCGGTTAACATTAATTTAGAACTTTCTAACAAGTCCAACCACGACACCTTTAATGGTGACCTGATCTGGTTCATAAAACAAAGACTTCAACTTACTGTTTGATGGACGAAGTTCAATCTTTTGATTTTCGTTATGATTTGATTTTGATTTATAATAGATTCTCTTAACAGTGGCTTCGTTATCCACAGAAGCCACAATGATATCCCCATTCTTAGCGTGATTTTGCTCTTGAACAAGAATGAAGTCCGCATCATTGATGCCTTCTTCAATCATTGAATCCCCTTCGACTTTCACGACAAACGTAGCTTCTGGCTGCTTCACTAATAGTGGAATCACGTCTAGAGTTTCATTTTCAATCGTACGCTCAATGGGATTACCCGCAGCTACGCGTCCCAAATAGGGAAACTCACCCATAGACAATCTGTTAGAAAATTGGGGAGAGGACAGAACTTCCCTCTGACCTTTCAAATTCGAAACCGTGGGCAACGGTTTCGACAAGTTCTGGAGGAGCTTGGTTTGGGAATCACTAGGAAATTCTGTCTTCTTCGTAACGTTTAAAATTTTATCTTTAAAGAAATCTGATGTTTGCAAAATCTCAATACAGCGTTTTTGGCCTGGAAACAGGCGAAGGTAGCTCTTGTTCTGCAATTGTTTTAAGTAGTTCTGTACCGAGTTAAATGAAGCCAGTCCAAAGTGGTCCTTGATCTCTTGATACGAGGGACTGTGACCGTTTTCAAGAAAGTAGGCAGTTACAAAATCTAAAACACCCTTCTCTTTCGGAGAAAGGGGTTTTAGGTTTTGTGGGAGGGGTGGTGTATTGGACTTAGTCATATTTACACCAAATTTACACTGTAGAGTGTATGTAAGTCAACCCTCTGATTTTAACAATTATTAATTTATAGATCTTGGTCTAGGAAAACCCTAAAAGTTTAATTAGGGCTTTTAATTTCAGCATTTAGACCGGTCTTGATCGCCGGTTTGTCATTTGACGCCAGCCATCCTGACGTAGGTCCTGAGCAGTTTTGAAAGGAAACGATCAAAAACGGATTTATCACCACGAACAACGTAAACAAACGTACCGATTTACCCAGCATGAATTCCTCCTTCAGCATCTTTAGATTGTAAGACACTGTGGTAAAAAACATTCAGTGATCTTTTTTTTCTTATCAAAATAAGACAAAACAAGCTTATAATATTATTTCAGATGAAATTCACCGACTCAAAAATATTCAAACACTCGTTTTTTATTATTCTTTTATCGTATTCTTTTTCGTCGTTTGCCACGGAAGAGACGAAGCAGACACCGACGCCCGATGCGGCTCAAGGCGATGTTAAATCGGCAACTTCTCCTGCGAATATCGCAGACATTTGCATGCAAAGCTTAAAAGCATTTCCAGGTGAATCAAATTCAAAACTCTTATTAGAAGCCTGCAAACGCGCTCTCGTTCTGGATGATTGCCAAAGCGTGAATGGCGTACCTATCTATCACTATGACCACACTGGTAAAGACAAAACACCAAAGCGTATTCTAGCCTTTTCGCTTATTCACGGTGATGAAACTCACGCGGGAACTGTCGGTCGTTATTGGATGGAACGTTTAGAAGAAATCGAACCACGCAACGAGTGGCGAGTCATCCCTGTTTTGAATCCAGATGGTGTTAAACAATACACTCGTTATAATGCTAACAAGATCGACTTGAATAGAAATTTTCCTACAAAAGATTGGGATGAGTTAGCGCAGAAATATTGGAAACTTCATGCTCAAAGTTCCCCACGTCGATTTCCTGGTTCGCAATCTGGCAGTGAACCAGAAACCAAGTGTGCCCTTAAGCACATCGAAGACTTCAAACCTGATTTCATAATTTCAATTCACACACCCTTAAACGTTCTAGATTTTGATGGTCCTCGTGTTCCAGCGCCTAAATATAGTTATCTTCCTTGGAGGTCACTAGGCCACTTCCCGGGTAGTTTAGGTCGTTATATGTGGTTTGAGCGCAGTGTGCCTGTATTAACCATGGAATTGAAAGGCACTTTACCAAAATCCAATTCCCCATTTGAAACTCTTCAAGACTTAATTGGTACTTTGGTTAAATATGATATGAAATAGAGTTTCGATGCGATCACATCAGAACTATATAAATAAAAATCAATTTCGCTCAGTAAAAGATTTACTTTTAAAAGCACTCAAAGAAATAACGATCCAAAATCCAACTCAAGCTATTGATTTGGGTTGCGGTTTGGGTATTGAAACTGCCTATCTAGCGAACGCATTCGATTGGCCAGTTCTTGCCATCGATGGGAATGCTGAATTGCTTGCCATGGCTAAAAATAAAATCAAGGACTCTCAGAAGACGCAGGTTGAGTTTTTACATTGCTCATTTGAGTACTTAGCGAATCTTCCGTCTTGTGATTTTTTGTATAGCTATCATTCACTACACTTTATTGATGACGCCCACTTTGAGCGAGTATGGACAATGATGTTGTCGGCATTGAAGCCCAACGGGGTTATTGCTCTTAGCTTGTTTGGCCCAGAGGATGCGATGGTGAAAAAGAAACATGCGCTAGGAATCTCTGAAGATGAACTCAGGAAAAGATTAAAAAATTTAAATATAAAATATATCAATTCTGTTAAAGAACGCGGACAAGAAATTCTAAATTATATCGAAGTCATTGCCATTAAAAACAATAGTATCGCGCCACAAATTTAAACGCTTAAGACGTTGGTCCAATTTACACAAACTCAATTATGGTCACTTGATTTACATATAATTTACATATACTCTGGTTTTATAGAAAAGGAGTTCTATGCAAACCATCAACAATCTTGTCGCCCTTAACAAGAAACCCTACAAAGGAGAGTTTAACTATTTAATATTAATTTACATACTACTAACGATGATCAACTTCATTGTTTAGATTTTTTTAGACCTAAGACTATCACCCCACCAGTCTTCCCAGCTTAAATTTTTGTATGGGCGGCGGCCTCTGAAGTCATCTTCGGAATAAGTTCCACGCCCACTTGCAATAACAGTGGACCCAATAACAATCCGGGCAATCCGAATACAATTATCGCACCGATAATTCCTAAAAGCGCAACAAAGGGAGGCACTCCTTCTTCGTCACCGGAAAACACATAAGGCTTAATAACATTATCGATACTACCCGCAATGATCGTCACTACGATTAAACCAATCGCATTACCATTTTGTTGCATCATCAACGAAGCCAATGCCAACACAAAGCTAACTGGAGCAGCTCCAATCACTGGAATAAATGATAGCAAGAAGGTAACAATGAAAATCAATAGAAATTCATGATAACCAAAAATAGATGCACCAGTCGCAACGATAAACGCCTGTAACATACCTATAAGGAATGTAGACACTAACGTCATATAGCAATTTTTCTTTAAGCATTCGATGATTTCTTCAATTTCATCCTGAGGTAACACCTTTATATCCAAAAAGAATTTTTTAATTTGAGATGTATGGCTCACTAAAACTATCAGCATTCCTAAAAAAACGAGCAAGGCCATCCCTAATTCAGGAATACCAGCCAAAAAATTCGTCGTATATTCTAAAACGATGGGTGAAACTTTAGCAACAATTTCATCTTTATTAGGCAGGATTCCAGGATCCATATTTAACGTACTCATGGTTTCATTTATTGCAGAAAATGCTTTATCCCAAATCGTATTTAAACTTTGGAACAATTGGGAATTCTGCATTCCACCTGAGGTAAAACTTTGTAATAAACGTACGACCTTTACGCCAACATAGACAAACGGAATAATAAAGAAAAAGAAACAAACGGCAATCAAGTACAAAGGAAAAAACTTTTTCTGACGACGAGTCGAACCTATTTTATTCCAGATAGGTTCTAAGCCAAATGCAAAAAACATCGCAAGTAACATTGGTACAAAAAATGGTAAGAAAATAAGAACGAACGGTATAACGATAGCGAAAAGTACCGTAATACGAGCTACATTGTGTCTGTAATTAAGGCTTTTAAACATAAGTCCACACTATTGCCAAGTGTGAACTATGTCTAGTGTTTAAACTGATTTTGCAGAGCTTGGTTGATTTCGTCGATTCGATCTTTCTTACTAATAACCTCATCTTGAATTTCATCAAGGCGGATTAATAATTTTTCTTTAGCCATTCGAATCGCTTCATAAATATTTTCATGATGCGCTTCTTGCTGAATACTAGAATCCCCATCTTTGAGGCGAATGGCCACACGATGAAGTAAGGCTAACTGATTTGTTGACCGTCCTTGCCCTTTCAGCTCAAGTTCCATAGCTAACTTTTGCGGATCTTTAGCGATTACAGCCGCAACCGTTGTTGCAGTTACATAGGGTTGAAACTCAGCGATTTGTTGATAAACGAACGATTTTAAATCCGGATCATCCTGAATCAGTTTTTCTGTTCTCGCCGCTCCCGAAGCCGCTTTCTTTCTTTTCTTCCTGAAAAGGGAGAGCGGATCTTTGACTTTTCGTTTTGCCATAGCGCCTCCTCCTACCTCTAGAGTATCATGGGTTTGCCCATTTTTATCATACTCTAGACTTTTAATTTGTTATGACTTTATATTCGTCGTGACAGTCTCATTATGAGGCTATAAATTTGTTTTGGCTTACTAACAAAGGACTTTTATGCCTAAGACTTTAATCCTACTTTTTACGACATTTTTTTTGTTTTGTAATTCTTTCTCGATGACGAAGGATTTCAAATCTGAAGGCATCAGGTTAACTGTCGAAACACTTACCCAACAAAAAGATATTATTTGGGGTTTTGATTTTATTGACGCGAATAAAATCATTTTTACGGAACGCTCGGGAAAAATTAAGACACTAAACTTAAACAACAAAAAAATTGAAATGATTTCGGGAGTTCCTACAGTGTGGGCCCATGGTCAAGGCGGCCTTTTAGATATTCGAGTCCACCCAAAATCAAAGCAGAAAATTTTCATCACATACTCTGAACCTATCGATAAAGATAGAGGAACAACGGCGTTTGCTAGTGCAGAACTGGAAGGATCAAGTATTAAAAATTTTCGCAAAATATTTTCTGCAGGCTCCCCTAACAGTGAAGGGGCGCATTTTGGATCACGGATAGAATTCGATGATCAAGGTCACGTTTTCATTTCGGTTGGAGATAGATACGATCGCCCTAAAGTTCAGGACAAAAAAACCTACATTGGAAAAATTATGAGGTTCAATCTGGACGGCACTGTTCCTGCGGACAACCCATTTACAAAAGAAGGTCAAAAAGAAATTTGGACTCTTGGCCACCGCAGCCCTCAAGGACTTTCTTGGCGCGCTGATAAAAAGCAACTCTGGGAAGCTGAAATGGGACCAGAAGGAGGCGATGAGGTAAATCTAATTATCAGGGGCGAAAATTATGGTTGGCCCGTAGTTACGTATGGTCGCGAATATTCGGGTCCTAAAATTGGCGAAGGCACAGAAAAGGCCGGAATGAAAGCCCCTATTGTTTACTGGGTTCCCTCTATTTCACCGTCGGGAATCAATTTCTACTATGGGGACAAGATTCCAAAATGGAAAGGTAATTTATTTGTTGGAAATTTGAGTGGTTCCCACATACGCCGGCTGGTCCTTCAGGGTGACAAAGTGGTTCAACAAGAAGAACTATTGAAAGATATGAATTTACGTTTTAGAAATATTCGCAGTGGCCCAGATGGTTGGTTATATTTCTCTACTGATCAGGGTCATATCATGAGAATCAAAACTAAAGGATAAGCATGAACATTTCTACTTCTGAATCAACATCAGAGATTAAACTAAATCCTTCATGGCTAAAACACCTTGATGCAGAATTTAAATCAGAATACATGATAAATCTAAAGTCGTTTTTGAAAGAGGAAATCAAAAAGAAAAAGACTATTTTCCCAAAGGGCCCAAACTATTTCGAAGCCCTCAACCGCACTGGTTTTGATAAAGTCAAAGTAGTTATTCTGGGCCAGGATCCGTATCATGGAGAAGGTCAAGCACATGGTTTATCTTTCTCTGTCCCTATGGGAGTTCGCCCACCGCCGTCTTTGTTAAATATCCTCAAAGAAATTCGTAGTGATTTAAAAAAGGAACCCTCTGTTAAAGATGACCTTAGCTCATGGGCGGATCAAGGTGTGCTTTTGTTAAACAGCGTTTTAACCGTAGAAATGGGTAAGCCGGCGTCACATGCAGGCCGTGGTTGGGAAGCGTTTACTGACAAAATCATTCACCTTTTAAACGATAAGCGCGAACATTTAGTTTTCATTTTGTGGGGCAGCTATGCCCAGAAAAAGGGTGCGTTTATTGATCGAAAAAAACATTTCGTTATTGAATCTGTTCACCCATCACCACTTTCCGCGCATCGTGGATTTATGGGCAGTCGACCATTTTCAAAAGCAAATGAGTATTTGAAAAAGACGGGACAAACAGAAATAAATTGGTAATTAGTAACAGCCGCGCTTCATAACAAACGCTTGCCCTGCTGAAAGAAGTGTTGAATTTTCGTCGTCGCTTTTCAATTCGACATTGCCTTGGCCCGAACTAACTTTGCAGGCAATAAACTGTTCATGATGTCGAAGAAATCCAATAAATGTGTTCGCATCGGCTTCAGAACCGATATCTTTAAAGAACACATTCGCTAGCCCCGCGTTTAAATCATGTTCACCACCGACGCGCATAAAAAAGCAATCTAGCGAGTTAGTCGATGGCCGCGCTTTTAAAAATTGTAATGAAGCTGAGGTCGCACCGTTGTCGTCGGTATTAAGTACGGGTTCAACTCGCCAATCTGAAGAAATACGCGGGTCTGATAAAATACCTTCTTTTAACTTTAGACTTACAATTTTACTCGCACCTAGTACGGGTTTTTCGCTCATTAAATTAGCACTGGAATTTTTCCACTCAAAAACAGTTATGTAGTTTTGAAAGCAAAACAATGCATTTGTGTTATTAGAGATGCCCTTGACTACATCCAGAATTTGTTCGTCAGCAACTAAAGCCGGTTCTGTATTTTCTTTTTTGACAACGTATTCCATCGAATGTTCGCCGTCACCTTTAGAGCAATTCTGAAAGGTTAAAACTAAAATTCCAATTAGAGATATTAAGATACTTGATCGTTTTAACAACTAGGCCCCCGACTATAATGTAGTGTGCAAAATGGTCACCAACCGAGGGCGTCTATAATCAATCTTTGTGAGGACAAACACTACACATGTTTTTATTATACACGACAGTGTCTCAGGATAAGACTAAAAGTATCCGATCAAGTTTGCACTTGTTGACGCTTCGGCATCGATATTTACTTTTGTATTCAATTCAAAACCAAGCATATTATCGTAGTTGTAAGAAGCCGATGCACCGTAAATAGGCTGAGTCCCACGAGTATGTCTATCCATACCCATTAAACCAGCCAACAATCCTACTTGAATCAAATTCCATTTATTAACCGGGTAGTTTACAAACGAATAACGGCCGTAAACATCGACCATGTTAATACTTTCTCGATATTCAAATGGACGCGGATTACCTTCTAAATCATAAATCGCAATATCAGAATCACTGCTGAAAGTCCGAATATTTGTATAGTGTGCACCAATCGACCATTTACTAGTAAGCATTCTCTCGATGCCAACCCCTAACCCGTTGCCTGAACGATTTATACTTCCATCCGTGGTACTCATGCTTGAGGTACCAGCCAAGATTTTCCAGCTGACTTCTTGGAGAGGTCTAAAATCTTCACGATCAACAGCAATTACAATTTGCTGAGGTGTTTGAGATAGTGCACAAATGCTAACTAAGAAAACTGCAACAGCAGAAATAAATTTCATAAATCCTCCAGATAATTTCTTAAAATTAGATTCTAAATTACAGGTCTTGTCTATCGATTTTATTCAAACAAAAAATATATAGGGATTCTTGGCACATCACTAGTCATTTAGATTTTTTTGCCACGATAGTTTGATGCCATGTTTTTTGGGGATTAAATGAACCACCCTCTAACATGCCCCATGTTTTTTCAATTTTAATTCCCGCTTTTTTCAATAATGCTTTTAATTCAGAATGCGTGTACACATTCTGATCAAAAGTTAATCGATTAAAAATACATTTTTAATTGGCTCTCGCCCATTAGATATTGGTCGATTCATTACCGACTTAACTCCCTCTCCATTCAGAGTATTAATAACTAATCGACCGCCCGGCTTTAGAACGCGATAGGTTTCCTTCAGCATTTTCAGATCATTACTGCGCACTTTAAAATATCCAAAACTATTAAAGAGAGACACAACTAAATCAAATTCATTTGCGTTAAAGTGTGGTTTCAAATTTTTCATATCACCACGAACAAAAGTGGCAATAACCTTCTCTTTGCGCGCATCCAGCTTGGCAGTTTTGACAAAATTGAGTGTAAAATCAAGACCGGTAACAGTTAGTCCTCTTCTTGCAAATTGAATCGAGTGCCGGCCCGTACCGCAAGCCAAATCCAAAACTCTTGAACCTTTAGGCAATCTAACATTTTTTAATACCTGTTCGACTTCGACTTTGGCTTGAGCCGCCCGAGGACAAAACATCACTTCACCCACAAGAGGACTAAAAAATTTCTGCCACCATTCTTTCATATTAGCTCCTATCAATAGCTTTGAGCGACCATTACTTTTTTGGCACATCTGTAAGATCAAAAGCATTCTTGCTATTATATATGTGGCATACGTCCTTCATAGCAAGCAGGGAATATTGTAATGAATGAGATTTGTCCGTGACGGTAAAAATCATTTTAAGCGCAAACAATTGATAGCACTGTCATCATGTGCGGGATAAGGTCCGTTTAAGGGTTTACAAGTATGATGAAACTTATATACAGTTAAGCCACTATGCTAAAATACTTATTTATATTCATTGCTTTCATTATCACCGGAATCGGTATTAATTTTTTTATCACTAAAAACGATTCCTCTATTTCTACTAATTCGCATGAGATACCCTTACCCGCAATAGATGGAAAAAGTAAAAAATTAAACGCTCTTGAAAATGATATCCTTAGTCAGGTAATGACTGGTTTTAAAGCACACAGAAATGGACCAAACTTAGTGATCACGACATCATCTGGCAAGGAAAGTATTTTTCAAGACGTTGATACTGATTTTGAATCGGAACTTTATTACTTAGTTGAGTACCGTAAAAATCCCGAAGTTCTGGTTATTTTCCAGGAAGATCTAGAAGGCACATCGTTTAAATACCTACTTCCTGACGGAAGCGAAATCCCAGCCAATCACTATTTATTTGCATCTCCCTCGGGCAATAGAGCCGTGCAAATCAACGTCACAAAAAATGAGAACGACTTCAATGGCTGGCTCGTGTTGGAAAAAGAAGGCCAAGGGTTTAAAAAAGTCGCAGAGCAGTCGCCGCCAGAGTTTAGAGATTTCGTAAACGTTGGGTTACAATTTAAAGCCTGGACCGATGAAAATTCGATTGAGGCCGTCGCAAAATATTCTACAACTCAAAAAGCGGAATTTGTAACTCTCTGTGCCCCTGCTAAAATTGAAATTATAGAGGGAAAATGGCTTTTAGATATTGAGACCGCGTCTGCGGAACAAGATTGCTCTGAATTCAACATGTCAGCGGCCCCCGACTATATCCAAGATTTACTTTAATCTAAGTCCAATCGACTGATAGATTTAATAACACCTGATTCGATTTCAAACCGGACGATCCAGCGCAAGAATGGGGGAATAGCCACAATTTGGGTATCTAAGATAATGTTTTTAACATTACTTATTTTTTTCTGCATTTCTGGCAGACTTAAACCGACTGTTTTATCTTTCCAAACTTCTTTACTATAAATCTCACCCGACTCTTTATCTATCAAATAAAATGATGTGAATCCCAAATCCTTAGCTCGCGGAATTAGTAGTTGTGCTGGTCTAGAGATAACAAACTCTTGTACTAACGTATCAGAGGCTCTACGACAAAAACGTAGTCTTCGATTTATTAAAAAATAAGTGATGATTATTATAAGAGCGGCCAAGACAACAACAGAAAAAAGAACATTCACAATAAACTCGGTCATTGGATATAAATATAAAGTACATTAGTTTAAAAAGCAAAAGCAGCGCTCATTTTGAGTCACTGCTTTCTTTACAGTTAAAGTAAATTTATACCGTAAATTTACAGTGCCGTACGATTCGCAGTACAAATTACTTGAGCTTTAGAGGCTCCGTACATTTGACAGCCAGTTGTCGCCGGGTTGCACATTTCCGGAGAAATTGTCACGCACGCGCCTTCCATGTACTCCATTCCAGGCTTAGCGTGGCAGCCAGCGGGCATTGCCGGAATTCGTTGAGGCGTACAAAACGGAATGCGCTGACAATTCACACCATCGTCCGAGTACTTAGAACAAATCTGCGGAAGTGTACATGAACGTGAATGACAAAATTAAACCGAACATGAACAAACGTACCGCTTGCATATTTTTACACCTTTTTTAAATTTGGTTTGAGTTTTAGCCATAGAGCACATTAGAGGCCAAGAGAATACTCGCCGTTGAAGGATTTAATTTGAAATAGCGATTACAATTTGTAAAAAATTTAAGTTTAAACTCAATCTTTCCATTCGCTAAATAGTAGACCTCTTTCGTGACTATTCGTTCCATTCATAGTTAAAAATTGCACAAATTATTAATCAGGCCGCAGCATAG
>DDVI01000146.1 GCA_002345205.1 Bdellovibrionaceae bacterium UBA2316
ATGATGTATTAGAAAACCTTATACATTAAACACGCCAGACAAAAAATTTTTTACGTTACCCACTACTCACGACGTGAAGGTGCAGAGAAATCAATCGACTTAGCGGAAATGAAACGTCGCCTTTTCACAAACCGCCTATCGAGTAATCCTAATCATCCACCAGAAGTTCGTTTCGGTGAAGATGTAAATGTTAAAAATTCATGCCCAAGTTGGGGTAACTTAAAATTAACTTATGTCGAATAAAAAAACAGTCATTCGCATTGCAATTTTAACTTCTTTGTTCCTAATCGTGGCGTCGATAGTATTTCAATTCTTTTTTGCATCCCCGCCGCCGTCGACGGCAAAACAAGAGATAACGTCTCAAGAATTAGATCATGAAGCCTCAGCAGCCATCACGGACGAAACCGGTGAAAATGGCGTGGTCGTTGAAAAAACGATTCCCAAAGGAAGCACGTTCAAAGAAACATTAGCTAAATGTTTTCCTCACCTTGCCGATGCGATCACTACACCAAAAGAATTTGTTGAAAACTGGAAATCGTTAAACTCAACAGCTGAGGAAGAAACCGATTTCGTTCATTACTTCTTTAAGGATAAAAACGGCCAAGAAGTCCGCGCACAGGTCGTGTACACGATGGCCGAAGGGCGCCCCATTCGTGAACTAAAACTATTCCGCGTGCTTGAAGATGGTCTACCCGACCCAATTGAATTGCCGGCGCCTGATCGTTACAACCCAAGCAATACGACGCTTTCTAAGTATATCGATTTTAACTCTGTATTTGAAACACAGAAAAAATGGTCTGCAAAATCACCAGGTTCATCGTCTATCGAAGTCGAAGAGTCGAACGCAGATGTAACCGAATTTCAATTATTTCAAAAGAATACGATTTTCAGATGCCACGAAGGCGACTGCGAGTGCAAAGCCGGGAACTAAGCCACGGCTTTTAATTTATCCGCCACCACAAGCTTATTGCGGCCCGTATTTTTTGCTTCATATAGAGCTAGATCACAGCGTTTATAGATTAACTCAAGCTGATCGTTTGCGCGCCATTCAGATAATCCAATAGACACCGTAAATTTGATTTGATGTTCGCCATGAACAAAAGCTTGTTTACGAATTGTTTCTAGAACATCTTCTGCTTTCTTGATGGCCATGTCGACGGAATAATCCGGAAGAAAAATAGAAAACTCTTCGCCGCCCAACCGGGCCACAACATCATTTTCACGAGTAAATAACTTTTTAATAGTTGCCACACATTCTTTTAAAACGAAATCGCCAATATCGTGTCCGTAGGTATCATTAATTTTTTTAAAATGATCGATATCTAGAATCATCATTACCGACTTGTTATCACCCATATCTGCCGTCGTCGAAAAACTCCGAACTTGCTCTTCAAAAAAGCGACGATTATACGCGCCCGTTAAATGGTCATGATTGGCAGTGTGCTGCGCTTCAGTCAGTTTCTTTTTGAACTGATTTAAATTCTTTTTAATCGAATTCATCCGCTTTTGTTTATTTGTGTCTTTTTTGTTTTGAACCTCTACGTACTTTGAAATAAATTCTTTCGATTTTTCACGTAGTTTATCGATTGAGTTCGACTCAACGGCATCACGTAGTTCTTTGAATTGTCCGTTAATCATTTGATCATTGTGTTTTTGATCTTTAAATTCTTCTTTTAACTGATCTGCAAACTCCCAAATGATTTTCTTAAAGTCTTCAAAAGCATGCAGAAAATAGGTCGTTTCATCAATACGATGGGCATTGAAAAATTGACGTAATTGGAAAAATGTTTCTTCATTTTCCACCGAACCCGATTGAATTAATTTTTTCGAAAAAACGTCTAATTCTTCACGGGCCTGACGAACTGAAAACTTAGGTGTGTCTAGTAAGTTTTTATTGTACACATCGATCATAAATAAAAGTGTCGCCATTTCCTCTGACATTTTTTCTGGAGCCTGCGCAGACTTATTTTCGACTTCAAATTGCTGTACAATTTTTTTAATCCAGTCTTTCAAAATTCACCTCGAATTTATTTCGGCTAAACCATTCAAATTATTAAGTCGAATTTGATTCGCCTAGACTGGCGATAGGTCGAGAGACGTTGCCGTCACCATGCGACAAAAAAAGGTCCAGCTCCCCTACCTAATCAAAACGTAATCCACTAGACTCAGCGGTATGAGTACTACAAAATTAAATTGGTTAATCAAAGGAACGAGTTTAGCCCGCGTGCCTCTGCTCGCCTTTTGCAATCCGAAACTCTTAAGTGTTGAACCAACCTCAAAAGTCGTACTTCCACTCAACTTCGTCACTAAAAATCACTTTCGCACGATGTACTTCGGCGCCTTAGCTATGGGAGCAGAGCTTTCCGTAGCCACACCCATTTTAGAAGCCATGTTCATCCAAAAAAAACCAATCACATTTATATTTAAAGATTTCAAATGTGAATTTCTAAAGCGTGCTGATACGTCCGTAGTTTTTGAGTTTTCTGATGTCGATGAAAGCCGTCACGCGGTTGAAGACGCTCTACGTTCTGGTGAACGACTAAATAAAACATTCAAAGGCAAAGCCTACTCTACCAAAGATTCTGAAAACGTTTTCATGACGTATGAAATTACGATTTCCTTAAAACGATCCCGTTAAACGGCCACTTTCAGAAAACTCCGGGATTTTTCATAGATC